>JAAYRN010000126.1 GCA_012518765.1 Bacteroidales bacterium | reverse complement strand
TGGCCGAGTGGCTGAGGCATCGGTCTGCAAAACCGAGTACAGCGGTTCGAATCCGCTCGGAACCTCTTAGTAATAAAGGAGTAAGAAGTTTATTCTATTCCTTTATTTTTTCAAATACAGAAAAAAAGATATAATTACGCTTATAATACCCTAACAAAATTTCAATCAAGAATACAATTAAAAATGTTTTTATATGAAAAAAATTAGAATTTTCACAAGTTTAATGATAGGTTTGCTTCTATTAAATACTACATTATTTGCTCAATCAAGAATAAAATTAGCTCATTTAAGCTCTGCAGATTTAATGGAAGTGATGCCTGGTAGAGATACAGCTCAGAAAATTATTGAAGATTATGCTACTTCCTTAGAAGAAGAAATAAAAGCTATGTACATGGAATATCAAAACAAGGCAGAAAGTTTTAAGAAAAATCAAGCCATGATGTCTCAAATAGTGCAGGATAGCAAAATTAAAGAATTACAAGACTTAGAAAGTAGAATTAAACTGTTTGACGAAGAAGCACAAAGAGATTTACAATTAAAACAGGAAGAATTACTTAAGCCATTAATTGATCGTGCAAAAGTAGCAATTTCTGAAGTTGCTAAGGAAAATAATTATACATACGTATTTGATACAAGTGTGGGTGCTTTATTATATTACGAAAATAGCGATGATATTTTGGCTCTTGTAAAGAAAAAATTGAATATAAAATAAAAATTGTTTTAAAAACAAAATCAAAATGAAAAAAATACACTTTATTATGTGTACACTATTCAGTGTACTCCTTTTATTTTCTTGTAAAGAAAAGCCGTTAAAAACAGGAGAGTTACAAATTGACTTTTTACATCTTGTTGATAATAAGGAAATTGTTTATGATAGCATGATGTATACGAATGCTGCGGGAAATCCTTATTCAATTACCGAAGTAAAATGGTTTGTTTCAAGAGTAACTTTGTTTAAAGATGGAGAAAAAATTGAAATAGAAGAAAACGATGGCATACATTACATAGATACAAAGGTAGAAAGTACTTTAACATGGAAAATCGATCAATTATTTGAAGAAGGTCAATACGATTCCATTCAGTTTACTTTTGGTTTCAATGAAAAAGACAATATTTCCAATAGATTTGTTAATATGCCCGAAACATCTATGGCATGGCCCAGATTTATGGGAGGAGGATTTCATTACATGATGATTAATGGAAAATATAAACGTGAAGATGAAACAGTAGCAGCTATGAATGTTCACATGGGAATAGGACAAATTTACGAAGGAAGTACGTATGATATGGATTCTATCACCGATTTTGTACATAATCATTTTGTAGCTACTCTTTCCATTCCTTTCTTGATTGAAAACAATAAATCAACTCTGATTTCCATTGTTATGAACATTGAAAATTGGTTTCAAAATCCGCATATATACGACCACAATCACTGGGGAGGTCAAATTATGCAAAACCAAGATGCTATGTACATGTTAAAGGAAAATGGATGGAATGTTTTTAGCATGAAATATTAACTTTTAATAGGGGAAAAGTTATTTTTTTTATTCACTTTTAATAATAAATATGTATTACTTTTGCATACAATTGGATAAGTTATAAAAAAGGAAAAGTAATTATTGTTATGTTTAAAAAAGGATTGGTTGTGATAATTGTAGGATTATTGTTTAATTGTGGAAAAGATACATGGGCTCAAAAATTAGACACTAATTATAAATCAATGAATTATCCAACTAAACAAATCAGTGCGAGCTATAAAGGTGGAATGGGAGCTATGATATTGTTTATTGATGAAAACTTACAACTCCCTAAAAAAAGAGGACTGAAAGCTACGATTTTAATAAATATAAATATCAACGAAGAAGGAAGTATTACAAATATAAATATACTATCAGGAATTAATAAAGAAGTAGATAAAGCTATTATAGAGGTTATTCAAAAAATGCCCAAATGGAACCCTGCAACGGTAAATGGAGTTGCTATTCCTTCGGAACAAGTAATAGGTTATAATATTAGTTATTAAAAAATGATTGATATACAAGCAATAAAACAAAGATATGGAATCATTGGACATTCATCAGCCATAGATAGAGCCATTAATATTGCTATACAAGTGGCTGCTACAGATTTAACTGTATTAATAACGGGAGAAAGTGGCGTGGGGAAAGAACATTTTCCCAGAATTATCCACGACAACAGCGCCGAAAGAAAATTTAAAACGTATACAGCCATAAACTGCGGAGCTATTCCCGAATGAACTATTGATTCTGAATTGTTTGGACACGAAAAAGGCTCTTTTACAGGAGCAAACGAAGCCCGAAAAGGATATTTTGAACAATCGGATGGAGGAACTATTTTTTTAGACGAAGTAGCTGAATTACCCCTTGCTACGCAAGTACGATTGCTACGTGTTTTGGAAACGGGTGATTTTATGCGAGTAGGATCTTCCAAAGTACAAAAAACAAATGTTAGGGTAGTTGCCGCTACTAATGTTAATATTCCTGAGGCAATTAGCAAAGGAAAATTTAGAGAGGATTTATACTATCGACTTAATACCGTTCCTATTCATATTCCTCCTTTGAGAGAAAGAAAAGATGATATTTTCTTATTATTCATGAAATTCTCAATCGATTTTGCCGAAAAATACAGAGTTCCTAATTTAGAACTAACCGAAGAAGCCAAAAAAGCATTAACCGATTATTGTTGGCCCGGAAATGTAAGACAACT
>JAAYRN010000125.1 GCA_012518765.1 Bacteroidales bacterium | reverse complement strand
TAACCACATACGAACGGGAGCTATTATTTCTTGCTTATCAAAACTTCCTTTATCGGAAAAAGCCAACACAGGAACGCTACGTTTATCGGCAGCTATCACCACAAAACCATCGGTAGCATTGAAAATATAAAACAATGTATCGTTTTTATTTTTTGAAACATAAACACAATTGACTAAGGATTTATGTTGTTTTGAAAAGAAATTTTGAGCCACTGTTTGTGCTTCTTTAAACGAAACTTGCTGTGAAACAGCTATTTGAGTAAACCAAATTACACTTAATAAAACAAATATTTTTTTCATTATAAATAATTTTTAATTCTCTACAAAAAGGATTACAAAAATAGCAAAATAAATAACTGCTAAGGCTTGCGTTTTAAATTTATTTCTATTTAAACCACCTCAGCCACCACAAAAGCACTGCCTCCCACAAAAACCACATCGTTTTTCTCTGCATTTTTTTTCGCATGAGCAAAAGCGCTGCCCGCACTTCGATAACAACTGCCTGTTAAACCGTGTGTTTTTGCTTTTTTCTTTAAAACTCCCGCTTTTAATCCTCTGGGAATATTTGCTTTACAGAAATAATAAACCGCATCTTTAGGTAAAAGTGAAAGCATTGTATCCACATCTTTATCATCTACTACACCCAGTACAAAGTGAAGTTTACGAAAACTCATCATTTGTAATTGATTCATATTCATACGCATAGCGACTTCATTGTGTCCCACATCGGCTATACACAAGGGATTCGTTTGTAAACGCTGCCATCTACCTTGTAAACCAGTTTGTTGAATGCAATTTTTAATACCTTTTTTGAAATTATTTTCCGACAATTGCATGCTATCTTTCAGTGCATCAAAAGCAGCGGATAACGTGGCAAAATTTTTCTCTTGATACAATCCAGTCAAAGGTGAAACGATTTGATTTATATAGAGTTTATCATTCTTATATACATCGAAAGACATCCAAGGAGTGTTGGATTTTTGAAATCGTTTTACATTTTTCAATGTGTAGTGTTTATCGGCAAAAACTATGGGAGCATTGTTTTGATTTGCAATGTTTTGGAAAATTATTTCGGTTTCAGTATGCGTTTCTCCTACGATTATAGGTATTTGTTTTTTTATAATTCCTGCTTTTTCTTTGGCAATATCGGCAAGTGTTTTTCCAAGAAACTGAACGTGGTCGTAACTTATATTAGTAACGACAGATAATTCAGGAGTAATCACATTGGTTGAATCCAATCGTCCTCCCATACCTACTTCAATAACAGCAATATCTACTTTTTTTTCTTTGAAATATTGAAATGCCATAGCTACCGTCATTTCAAAAAATGAAGGTTGAATTTCGTGAAAAGCATTTTTATTTTGCTCTATAAAACTACAAATATAGTCTTTGTCTATCATACTTCCGTTGATGCGGATGCGTTCCCTGAAAGTTTTTAGGTGAGGCGAAGTGTATAATCCGACTACATAGCCTGCTTCTTGTAAAATGGATGCCAAATTATGAGAGACAGAACCTTTGCCATTGCTACCAGCAATGTGTAGTGTTTTTAACGATAAATGAGGATTTTGTATGTGATTTAAAAGGGCAATTGTATTGTTTAAGTCGGCTTTATAGGCAGCTCCCCCAATACGCTGATACATAGGAAGACTTTTGTATAAAAAGTCTATGCATTCTTTATAAGTCATAATTACTGAATTTCGAACCTGTAACGTATCGTTCCTTTTTCTTCGGTAAAAGCATCGGCTTTTGATTTGAATTTCGATTCTTTGGCGGCTCTTTCGCATTCGCGCCATATATCGTTGTCCATGATAGTGGTTCCTTTCACGCCAGCTTTTGCAAAGATTACATTTCCTTCTCTATCGGCTCTAAATTCAACTACAACAACTCCTTCTAAGTTTGTTTTTGATCTTGGAAATGCTTTTTTAACTACGGGTCTTCCATCAAGCCAAAAATCTCCTTCTCCCCTTCCGGTTCCACCTCCACGACCTCCACCTGTTCCTGTACCTGAACCGGGACCTACACCATCACCATATCCAGCACCTTGTCCGCTACCATCGCCACCTCCTCCTTGTTGAGCTCTTTTTTGAAACATAGCTCTATTGTCAATCGTTTGCGTTGGTTCTGTTTTTGTTTGAGTTTCTTGTCCCGAAGAAACTGCTGAAGTGGATTCGGTTCGTTGAGTATGAATCCTTTGCGATGTTCGTGCTGCCGTAGTGCTTTCCTTGCTAACCGTACTTCCGCTACTTCCTCCGCCACCTCCTCCGCTCATGTCTACTTCTACTCCATATTCTGGGGGTGGTGGTACTTGATGTGTCAATCCTAAGAGAATAAAGCAAATAACCATCAATATATATACAACAACAACAGAAGCAATAGCAATAATTTTATTTTTCTTCTCAAGTTTATTGTCTATCATTGTTTTATAATTATTCATACTAATATTTATTTGTCTTTGACAGCAGTAGCTAAAATAACTTTGTATTTTCGGGCATATTTATCGTTAACAGCATTTACGGCATCAATCACGTAAACAATATTTTGAACCGGAACAGTTCTGTCAGCACGTACAACTACGGTAGCTTCGTCTTCGTATTTGATTAAACGTTCTTCTACAGCTGCTGCTAATAAGGTTTCATCTACCGCCATCAGGTCTTTACCTTCTTTGATGGCATATTCTAAATTTTCGTCTATGTATACTTCAAAATTTTGTCTTGCCATTACCTTGCTTGTACTTTGAGGCAGTAGCAGTTTGATTGCATTAGGACTTACCATGGTTGATGTTATCATAAAAAATATCAACAACAAAAAAACCATATCTGCTTGTGTGGAGATATTGAAATCCGAAATACGTTTATTTTGCGTTTTTAATCTCATAATAAATTGGTTATTTAACAGGTTCGTGTAATAAATCCATAAACTCTGTGGCTTTTCCTTCAAGCAGCACAACTACTCTGCTCACTCTGGCTACCAATATATTATAAAATAAGTATCCAAAAATTCCTACTACTAATCCACTTGCTGTGGTAATAAGAGCAGTGTAAATTCCGCTTGCTAAGTCGGCTATTTCTAAGTTGTTACCGCTATTTGCCATGCTATGGAAAGCGACAATCATACCCGCTACCGTTCCTAAAAACCCCAACATAGGCGACAAAGAAGCCAAGGTAGCCATGAGGTTTAATCCTTTTTCTAAACGTGCCACTTCCAATTGTCCCGTATTATTGATGGCTTCGTTAATATCGTTTAATGGTTTTCCTAAGCGAGAAAGTCCTTTTTCTATCATTCGGGCTAAAGGTGTATTGGTGTTTTTACACAAAGAAGTAGCCGAATCTAAACGATCATTGATAATAAAATCTCGTATATTATTCATAAACACGGAATCGTCTCGCAGTACATTTTTTAGGGTCAAATACCGTTCTACAAAAATATAAATGATAATTCCCATAAAAATAATCAAGGGAATGGTTATTCCTATGGTTCCCGAAGCAAATAATAAAGACCAAAGGTTTAATTTTTCTTCATGTGGAATTACATTTTCTACCGCTTGTAATGTGTTTTCGGTAATGGCTTCTGTTTGTAAAAGAATGGATAACAACATATTTTTAAAGTTTTAATTTCAATACAAAAATATAATTTTTTTGGTACTTATAGGCAAAATAAAATAGATTTTATAACAAAAAAATGTTACTAACAGAAATAGACCAACATACGAAGCAATATATCTTTTTTTTAAGCTGTTTTCAGGGTATTATTGTTTAAATAAAGCCATCACTTCGCTGATTTTGATTAAACGAGATATAAAAACAAACAAAAGTGTACCAACCAGCATGGCTATAAAATTAAATTTCCAATCAAAAGGAATGTATTTGCTAATCACATTGCAGGCTATAACTCCCATTACAAAAATCAGGAGTTTAACAACAAACATAGTTTCTATTTTAAATTCAAAAATTTTAATGGCTAAATAAACTTCCAGACTAATAATAAAAGAATGTGTAACAAGGCTTGCAATTGCCGAACCTTTGGCTCCATGTATTGGGATAAGTATTAAATTTAAAGTAACATTGATACAAACTGCTGATATAGCAATGATATTCAATTGTTTTAAATTTCCATTGGCGGTCAATAACGAACCAAATACATAGGTAAGTACCAAAGGGAAAATACTAAGCATTAATATTTTATATACATCGGGAGATGCTCCTATATGATTGACATACAACAAATCCATTAATTCATGGCTGTAAAAGAAAGAAGCAATGGCTATGGTTGCTCCGTAAATAAACAGGAGGATAAATGAAGTGCGTACTATTTCGTTTACTTTTTGTTTATTAGCAATCATATTGGAAAACAAAGGCATACAGATTACCGACATTAAGTATGCTATGATTATTCCAGCGTCTAACAAACGAAACGCAGAGGCGTAAACTCCTACTTGTTCAGCTCCGATTTGAGGGGGAAGTATACGCTCCATTAATACCGCATCTATGCGATTATGGAAACTTGTAAAAAGATGTAAGATTGCAAAAGGAAGGCTTTGTTTGAAAATAGTTTTAAAAAATGGGAAATCGAAAAGAGGTTTCACAAAAGCCAATTTACGAATAACTACACTCAGTGCTAATAAAGCTGTTAGCAAATAAGAAAAGGTTTGAATATAAATAAACCAAGTAATCTGAAAAGGCTGATTAGTAACATTCCCCCACAAGAGTATGCTACAAAAAACTATCATAATTACCCTATCAATAACGGACAGAAAACTATCGGTTTTAAACATTAATAAACCCGAAATATTTGAACGTAAGTAAAGAATAAGTCCAGCCAAAAATTGATTAAATAACAAAGGAATTAGCATTTCTATTTGCATGCGGTTGTATCCTATTACAATACCTATCAACAACATAAGTACAACATAAAAAACAAATAGCAATACTTTCAATGATAGTATACGGGAAAAACTTTCTTTCAAAAAATCGCTTTGTCGGGCTACGCTGCGATTGTTGAAATTGGTAATACCCATATCTAACAGTATATTGAAGAGAAAAGTAAAATTAAACAAGGTAAAATACATGCCAAAGGTTTGAGCATCTACTGTATTTTGCACCGTTCTATCAATACCAAAAATCCAAAAAGGCTTAATAAGCAGATTAAGTCCTATAAGGATAATGATATTGATTATAAATTTTTTCCTCATAAAATTTTACTGAGTTCAACTTTTAAAACGTAAATTATAGCAAAATATGATACTTATATACAAAAAAAAGAGAGATTGAATTATCAATCTCTCTTTTCTCTTTTATTTACTAAAGCTATAATTACAGTTTTTTGAAGTTAACTTCATCTGTAGTTTCTTCACCATCTTCCCATGTAATAACAACAGTGATTGATTTTACTTGGTAAACGTCTCCTTCTTTTTCAAAAGTTCCTTCTCCAGTTAACGTTCCTTTAACATCATCTTCGTCCACTAAATTAATTTCATCAAGTGTTATAACATCTCCGTTACAAATAGCTTCTAATTTTCCTGACTCTAAATAACCGTCTATCAATATTTTGTTAAATACAGTAGCGGATTGTGTTACTTTTGAATCGAAAAGATCGCTTCCTATAGTACACTCATACTCACCGGTTAATTTGTCGGTTTTGATTTTTACTACGTCTTCTTTAATGTCTTCTCCAGCCTCAAATATAGCTGTTTGTTCGCCTGCTTTGTCGTAATCAATACCCGAAACAGTTACTTCTTTTCCGTTAGAAGCTTCAACACCTTCTAAAACGTCAGCGTCTGTAGCACCTAAATCAACTACTATGTTTTCTGTTCCTGTGATTAATACGTCAGGATTACATGAGGTCATGAAAAAACCTAATACAGCTACTGCTGTTAATGATAAAATACTTTTCTTCATTCTTTTAAATTTTTAATTTATTATTTTGCTTTTAATTTATTTTTTTGCAAAAGTATATCTTTTTACGATATAAAACACAAGTTTTTTCTTTTTTCACTATATATATATAATATAATTGTTTTATGTTTCGATTTCGAGTAGTAACTTTTCAATTATTTTTGGGAAAAACTCATACTCTAAGCTATGTACTTTTTCGGCAATTGTTTCGGGCGAGTCCTTAGGCAAGACTTCACATGTTGCTTGAAAAATCAAATCTCCTTTGTCGTATTCTTTTGTTACATAATGAATTGAAATTCCTGTTTCGGTTTCCTTGTTTGCTACAACGGCTTTATGTACCTGCATGCCATACATTCCTTTTCCTCCATATTTTGGTAAAAGAGCGGGATGAATATTCACTATTTTTTGAGGAAATGCCTCTATGATATTTTCGGGTATTAACCATAAAAAACCTGCCAAAATTAGTAGGTCTGGATTAATTTCCCTTAGGATATTTAGCACATTTTCGGACTTATAAAGCATTTCTCTATCGATAAGCAAGGTAGAAATGTTCATTTTCTTTGCTCTTTCCAATGCGTATGCATCCGCTTTGTTGGAAATCAACAATTCGATTTTAGCTGTTTGTTTTTTGTCAAAATAATTTGCTATGTTCTGAAAATTAGTACCACTTCCCGAAGCAAAAACAACTATTTTTTTCATATATCCATTTTAATTGTTTCCATTTGCCATAAAAAACAACGAAATAGACAAAGGAAACATATAAATAATAAATTTAAAATCTAAAATAGAACCCCCATAATTGGATACTATAAAATAAACAGAGATTAAAAATACTATCAAAGACGAAATCACGGTCAAAGATGAATTTTTATGAAAACCTCCTATAAACAACAATATACCAAATAAGCAATAAATAAAAGCTAACAACACATATACGCTTAAATGGTTAAAATTAATTTGCTTTGCTATGGGAAAAAACAAAGCAATTACAAACAATAAAATACTGGTTCTCAAAAACCAACGCGATATTATACCTAAGGATTTTAAAGGTTTCATTTTTCTGAATTATGTGATTTGAATTTTAAAATACAAGTTGAATTTTCATCAAACATATAAAGTTTTTTTCTTTTTATTTTCCAGCGTGTAGCCTTTTCAAGTGCGTCAAAAAATTGTCTTTCTACCGTGTTTGCCGCATCCATACAAAGCATTTTGGTGCTTCCAAGGGTATGAAATTTTATTTTTTTCCTATCCAAACTATATTCTCCCATCATGCGATTGCAAGCCGAGAAACCACTTAATTTATTGTTATCTAATACAATCCATGGCAACTCTATGCTATCTGAATTCAATGGTACCGCTTTAATTTCTACCACTTTCCACGTCTTAGTGAGTATCTTTTTTTGAGCAAAAGAAAAAGACAAACTTCCTACAAACAACACTAAAAATACATACCTCATACCTTGTATATTTTGTATTAGAACGAAAACTTATTTTTTTTATTTCTACTTTTAATCAAAAAACTGTAAATCAACTCTTTGTACTTTTGTTTGAAAAATAGCTTGTAAAACCTCATTTTTTCTGTCTTTTATATTGAAAATATATTTATTTTTGCAGTATAAAAATCTAATTATTAACTATAAATAAAATTATATTGAAATGAAAAAAGGAATTTTCACATTAACGATTGTTGCATTTTTATTCGCATTCACAAGTTGCGAAACCCAAGAAGAAAAAGTAACACTTAATTTTTCAGGCGACATCATGGTTGATTTAGGCGATACAGACGCCGACGTACTTGCATTTGTAACAGCCTCCGATGGCTCTGCCGTAACTGTATCGGGAGTAGATTACAACAAAGCAGGCGAGCAAATGGCTACATTTACAGCAGGTAACACTACCGAAAATAAAGAGGTAAAAGTTAAAGCTGAAAAATTAGCCGGTAGATACACCATCGCTTATTATACAGCTGACGGAAGTTTAATGACACAAGGAGACGGATGGAAAATAAAAGTGGTAGAAGGAGATGCATACAACCAAATTAAAATACCTTCGACCATTGAAACTGGCGACAAAACTATTCTTACAGACATTGAGTCCCTAATAGTTACATTCAACGGAAGCAAAGAACCTACTATTGAAGATTACGAAGGTGGATTCTTATTTATGTCAACTCCACCTACAGCAGAATGGGAGTTTTCTGAAATAGAATACGGATTAGACGAAAGCGGAAAATACGCTATCAAAGGATTTAGAATGGATGGATATAAAGCAGGATATAACGATTTTTATTATACAGTGAAGCTGACAAAAATAAAATAAAAATCAACCTTATACAATCAAAAAAGTCCACTTTTTATTATAAAAGTGGACTTTTTTTAATTAAAAATTCATTTCTTTGATTTTCAAGCATTTTTAACATTATTTTTTGTTGGTTTTGGGTGTTAATTTGCGGAAGTCAGGAAAAAGAGAAGCAAAAGACATAAAAAAACTTACACCCCAAGGAATCGGAGTGTAAGTACTAAAAACCAAATGAATATGTTTTTATTTTTCTAATTTTCTCTTTAGTATAATACCGAAAATTTTATCGTTTTAATATCGTTATATACCACGTATTGCTACCGTAGCATTATGTCCTCCAAAACCCAATGAGTTTGAAATAGCTATTGTGATATTTTTCTCGCGAGCTTTTAAAGGCACATAATCCAAATCGCATTCGGGATCAGGTTCTAACAACCCAATGGTTGGGTGAATTATTTTTTCATTAATCGATTGTATAGAAGCTATTAACTCAATAGCCCCTGCCGCTCCCAACATGTGTCCTGTCATAGATTTTGTTGAGCTAATTAAGGTTTTGCGTGCATCTTCTTCTCCCAAAGCTATTTTTATAGCAAGGGTTTCTGTTTTGTCATTTAGGGGCGTACTTGTTCCATGTGCATTGATATATAGTATGTCTTCAGGAATATAATTGGCTTCTTTTAAAGCAATTTCCATAGCACGGGCTGCTGTTGTTGCTTCGGGCTTTGGAGCTGTGTAATGATAAGCATCGCACGTATTGCCATATCCGCATACTTCTGCGTATATTTTTGCATTTCTTGCCTTAGCATGTTCGTATTCTTCTAATATTAAGGCACCTGCACCCTCGCTTAAAACAAAGCCTTGTCGGCGTATATCAAAGGGTATGGATGCACTGAGTGGGTCTGTGCTGCGAGAAAGAGCTTTTGCATTTGCAAAACCTCCTATTGCTAAAGGAGTTACCGATGCTTCTGTTCCTCCTGCAATAATGGCATCAGCATAACCGTGTTTAATAGCACGATACGCCTCTCCTATAGAGTGAGTTCCTGTTGCACACGCCGTTACTATAGGCAAACAAGGACCTTCTGCCTTGTGAGTAATGGCAACATTTCCAGCTGCAATATTGGATATCATCATGGGAATAAATAAGGGAGACACCCATCCCATTCCATTTTCTAATAGCTTTTTACTCTCCGAAAGAAAGGTATGTATTCCTCCAACTCCTGAGCCAATATACACACCCAAGCGTTCGGGATGTATTTCTAATTTACTGTCATCCATAGCTTGCTTAGCAGCGACTAAGGCAAAATGAGTAAAACGATCTGCTCTTCGAATCAAAGACCTATCAATGCCATGTTCTTCGGGATTAAAATCTTTGACTTCTCCTGCCAAACGAACTGGGAAGTCTCCTATTGGGAAAGATGTTATTTCATCAATACCACATTTTCCCTGCTTTAAATTACTCCAAAAAGTTTGAATATCATTACCTATTGGCGAAACAACACCCATTCCTGTAACTACTACTCTTTTCATTATTCTCCTTTTATGCTTTTATAAAATTATTTTATTATTTTATTCGTTCCCGACCAATGTATCACACAAGCACCTGTTGTAAATCCAGCTCCAAAAGCACTAAGTACCAATATATCACCTTTTACAAGCTGATTTGTTTTATTCAGTTCATCTAAAAGAATAGGTATGGTAGCCGATGCTGTATTTCCATAATACTCAAGATTATGGGGGAATTTTTCTTCGGGTTGTCCCAAGTTTTGTCTGATTGCTACAATGATACGCATATTAGCCTGATGTAGGACGAAAAATTTAACCTCATCTTTTTTTATTCCACTTTTCTCCAATACTTTGTTAATATCTGATACCGAATTCGATACCGCTAAACGGTAAATTTCTTTACCATTCATTACCAAAGGGCGTCCATATTCTTTTCTTTTCACAAAAGGATTGAACTCCAATTTCCTTTGATAAAACAATGCATCTATATTAGAAGTTGTTGTTAAATGAGTCGCTTTTAGGTCTTTTCCTTTGGTAACAATAGCTGCTGCTGCTCCGTCTCCAAATAAAATACTGGCATCCCTCTCCGTCCAATCTACGATACGTGAAGGCTCTTCTGCACATACAATCAATACATTTTTTGTTTTATCCGTTCTTAAAAATGCATCTGCCATATCTAAGGCATAAATAAAACCAGAACAAGCAACATTTATATCCAAACAAGGGCAGTTTGCTCCTATTTTTCCTTGAATAATGCTACTGAAAGTAGGTGTGGCGTATATATTTACTAAATTAGAACATATAATATAATCAATGTCAGTAACATCAATTTTTGATTCTTTGATGGCTTCCTCTACAGCAATAACGGCTAAATCCAAGAGGGTTTCTGTCGATAAAATTCTTCTTCTTTTTACGCCCGTACGTGTAGATATCCATTCGTCATTTGTATCCAAAAATGCAGACAACATATCGTTACTTACCGATAAAGAGGGTAGTGCACTTCCTGTTCCTATTATTTTCATAAAACAAATCTTAAAGTTTATACTTTTTACATTCTGAAAATGCTTTTCAAAACAATGCAAAGGAAAAAGTTTTTTTCGTTCATAGCAAAACAAATGTGATAACCCTACACCGAATGGGACATAATCGGTAAATGAGGGACGAAATTCAAAAAGATGGGATAATTTACGGATATTTAGCTTCGCTATGATTATTTTTTATACCTTTGCTATGTTTTTACTAATAACCTTATGACAAAAAAAACGCCAACGTTTTTATTAGAGAAGAAAAACATAATCAAGTTTTTACTGTTTGTTTTTGTGTTTGCCATTATATTTGTTTTTGTTTACAACCCTTTGGGTGGAACAAGAATTTGGCAAGAACTCATCGGAAAAGAATCTCCTTTACTTTACATGAGAGTTATTATTGCTATCGGATTTTCAATGCTGGTAATAAGTAGAATAACACTTTATTACATACAAAAAAAGACAACTATCAGCTATTTATTTTATGTTTTTTGGATGATTTTCGAAATTGGCATAATTACATGTGTGTGTACACTTGTTGCTTGGCTAATTAACGAACAACATACCTACTTTTATAAAATACTGCCACGCACCTTTTATTATACCATTTCTATATTACTCATTCCTTACGTTATTCATTGGCTTTATTTTTCCCTAAAAGAAAATGAAAAATTAATGGAAAAAATCACAGAAATCACAAGCGACAACGAAGATATTGTTACTCCAAAAGACATTATAAACCTAAAAGACGAAAAAGGAAATCTTCGCCTATCGGTCAAATTAGACCATCTATATTATATGGAATCTGCTAACAATTATATATACGTTTACTACGAGGATAGCAAAAAAAATCTCACCAAATGTACCATAAGAAGTTCGCTAAAAATCATAGAAGAGTCATTTCTTGGAGTAGGATTAATACGCTGTCATCGGTCGTATATGATTAATTTCAAAAAAGTAAAAGTACTTAGAAAAGAAAAAGATGGATTAATAATTGAATTAGACTACGAGGGACTTCCAAACATTCCTGTATCAAAAACTTATGTAGATGAGATTGTTAGTATATTTTCAAAACACTCAGCTTCTAATTGATTTTTTCTAATATATGGTTAATAATGAAACACTGCTTGGTGTTTTTTCTTTTTTTTATGTACTTTTGCAGTCTCTAAGACTTAATTGATATTTACTATTATGAACTCATTATTGGATAAATT
Source organism: Bacteroidales bacterium (assembly GCA_012518765.1). Classification (GTDB taxonomy): domain Bacteria; phylum Bacteroidota; class Bacteroidia; order Bacteroidales; family WCHB1-69; genus UBA5266. Next base: position 4,746 of record JAAYRN010000125.1, on the reverse strand, counting down.
AAAAGTACTACATACTCGTTGGTTAGAAATCGGGGAGCAAATCACGCAACCTGAAATCATTGCCGACATGAAACGCTTTGTAAAACTAAACAAAGATTACAAGGATTTACAAGAAATAGTAGAAGTATACAAAGAGTATGAAAAAGTATTGAACGACATAAAAAACACCAAAGACATTCTTATTAATGAAAAAGATGATGACTTTCGGGCTATGGCAAGGGAAGAAATGAACCATTTGAATGAGAGATGCGAACAACTTGAAAGCACAATTCGGATTCTACTTATTCCAACCGATCCCCAAGACAGTAAAAATGCCATTGTTGAAATCAGAGCCGGAACAGGAGGAGACGAAGCCAGTATTTTTACCGGAGATTTATTTAGAATGTACACCCATTATTGTGAAAGTAAAAAATGGAAAACAGACGTAGTATCCGTTACCGAAGGAACCATGGGCGGATTCAAAGAGATTGTATTCAATGTGATTGGTGAAGGAGTTTACGGATTATTGAAATACGAATCGGGAGTACATCGCGTACAGCGCGTACCACAAACAGAAGCACAAGGAAGGGTACACACCTCCGCCGCATCGGTAGTTGTATTACCCGAAGCCGATGAATTTGATGTAGAACTAAAAGAAAAAGATATTCGAAAAGATACATACTGCTCGTCAGGACCTGGCGGACAATCGGTAAATACCACCTATTCAGCCGTTCGTTTAACACACATACCTACAGGTATTGTTGTAGCAATTCAAGACGAAAAATCTCAAATTAAAAATTACGAAAAAGCCTTGAAAGTATTGAGAACAAGAATTTACGAAATGGAGTATCAAAAATACTTAAACGAGATTTCGAGTAAACGTAAAACCATGGTCTCTACAGGCGACCGCTCGGCTAAAATACGCACCTATAACTATCCTCAAAACCGAGTTACAGACCATCGTATAGGGTTGACTACACACAATTTAACAGCTTTTGTCAATGGAGATATACAAGAAACGATAGAAGCCCTACAAGTAGCCGAAAATGCCGAAAGACTTAAAGAAACAGTAGAAGCATAATTACACAATATAAAATATGAAAATAGCTATTTTTCCAGGCTCATTTGACCCAATAACCCGAGGGCATGAAAATATTGCCCTAAAAGCAGCTACTATGTTCGATACCCTTTATGTGGCTATTGGTGAGAATTTAGAAAAAAAATCTATGTTTTCAAGCAATCAACGCCTGACTTGGCTGCAAAAAACTTTTGTTAACTATCCAAACATACAATGTATTACTTACACTGGATTGACAATCGATTTTTGCAAAAAAAACAACATCAACTTTATTATCAGAGGACTACGTACTACAAACGATTTTGAAAATGAGCTAGCAATTGCCCATGCCAACAAACAGCTCTACCCCACCATCGAAACAGTTTTTTTAATCTGCGACATCCCTTACCTACACATATCTTCATCCATAGTAAGAGAAATAATCAAAAACAAAGGCAATGTGAGAAATTTTATTCCCAAAAGAATAGAAATTTAATTTTATACTACGCATGAAATTACGCTTACTACATATAATATACCTGATTGTTTTTTACTGTGGAAACTCGTTATTATTTGCCCTAAAACCTGTAGAAATTGAAGGTTACGCCTCATTTGCAAAAAGGAAAGAAATACGTTTTTTTCTACACGATGATCTTATGAGTAAACGAAAAACACTAATAGCTAAAACCACTACCGATGATTCTGGTTTTTTTAGCCTTAAAATCCCCATCTTAGAAACTCGCGAATTAATACTAAGTATAAACACAACCGAAGGAAGTATATTTGTCGAACCTGAAAAAAAATATCAAATCCATATTTCAACCAACGAAGAACTCATTCACAGAGTAAATGCTACAAACTTAGGAAACACTTTACAAATTAGCATCCAAAACAGCGATAGCAACGAGCTGAATTACAGGATATATTACTTTAATACCTATTATAACTATTTTTTATACAAGCATTCGCTCCCCATTCTGAATATGGTAAAACAGTCGGTTTACGACAGCCTCATACATATCCTAAGCGATAAATTTCCAATCAATAACAACCCAAACGACTTTTATTCCACATACGTTAAATTTCGTATAGCCGAAATCGAACGAATGTACTATAGAAAATATCCCGAAAAAATATATACTAAATACTTAAATAGCAAATACGTATACTATTACAATCCTGCCTATATGGATTTTTTTATTGCTTTTTTTCAAAACTATATTCACAGTGGCTCTAAACAAATAACAAAAAACATTTTACATCAAAACATCAACAACACAGCAAACTACTACGAATTACTTGACAATTTAGGAAAAGATCCGCTCTTAGCCAATGAAATCATACGCGAAATGGTGTTGATAGAAAACCTAAAAGACATGTTCTCTTATCCTGACGAATTTAATTTGGTAAATATTTTGACCTTACTGAAAAAATCGGCAGAAAACACCAAGTTTTCAGAACATAAGAAAATGGCAGAAAATACATTAGAAGAGCTTAAATCGCTTAGAAAAAATACATTAGCACCAAATTGCACCCTAAAAGATATACACAACTCCATCGTTACCCTGAATGATTACAAAGGGAAATATGTCTTTTTACACTTCTTTTCTACCGACTGCCATGAATGCGTAAGAGAAATGCTGATTATCAAAGATTTATATGATAACTATAAACAAGACATCGAAATCATAAGCATTATGCTTGATTTTGAAACTACGCGGCTGTATCATTTTGTAAATGCACATCCCGAATTTAAATGGAAATTTTTACATTTCAATAGCGATTTTTCTTTTATAGAAACCTATAAATTATTTTCCTTACCATTAGGAATGATTATTGACCCAGAGGGATATATAGTAGCTTATCCCACCCCTCCTACTACCGAAATCGGGTATTTTTTCAACTCCATGTTTAGAATAAATAAACAACAAATATCACCCAAATAATAACGTGATTTGATAGCCATTTTTAGCATAAAATAATTATAGAAAACTTCTTGTTTATCTGCAAAAATAGTGTTACCTTTGCATAACATTTTCTGAGAGACAGAAAATTTATAAATCAAATAAAATCAATTATTAAAAAATATCTGCTATGGATTTAAATAAAATAATTACCGAATTAGAGGAGAAAAACCCAGCTCAACCATTGTACATTCAAGCTGCAAAGGAAGTTCTTGAAACAATCGCTGATTTCATTAAGGAAAATCCAAAATATGAAAAATATGCTATCGTAGATAGAATTTTAGAACCAGAAAGAATTATACAATTCAAAGTTACATGGGTAGATGATAATGGGAAAATTCATGTAAACAGAGGATATCGTGTACAACATAACATGGCTCTCGGACCTTATAAAGGAGGAATCCGTTTCCATAAAAGTGTAAACGTTGACTCTATGAAGTTCCTTGCTTTCGAACAAACTTTTAAAAACTCACTAACAACCCTACCTATGGGTGGAGGAAAAGGTGGTTCAGACTTTGACCCAACCGGAAGATCAGAAGGCGAAATGATGCGTTATTGTCAATCGTTTATGACTGAATTGCAAAAATATATCGGACCTGAAACTGACGTTCCAGCTGGCGATATAGGTGTTGGCGCACGTGAAGTAGGTTTCATGTACGGACAATACAAAAGAATTCGCGACGAACACGTAGGTGTTTTAACCGGGAAAAGCTTAAACTGGGGTGGCTCTTTAATTCGTCCAGAAGCAACCGGATTTGGTTCTATTTATTTCTTACAAGGAATGTTAGCTGCTAAAAACGATACCATTACGGGCAAAAGAGTTGCCTTATCAGGATTTGGTAACGTAGCATGGGGAGCTGCATTAAAACTTGAAGAATTAGGAGCTAAAGTTGTTGCTATCTCCGGACCAGACGGATACATCTTAGACGAAGACGGCATCACTGGCGAAAAAGTGGACTACATGCGTGAACTTCTTGGAACAAGAAACAACGTAGTAGCCCCATACGCTACAAAATATCCTAATGCTAAGTTTGTTGAAGGGAAAAAACCTTGGGAATTAAAAGTTGATGTAGCTATCCCTTGTGCTATCCAAAACGAACTAAACCTTGACGATGCTAAAGCATTGGTTGCAAACGGGTGTCAATACGTAGTAGAAACATCTAACATGGGATGTACTGCCGATGCTATCAATTATATTCAATCACAAAAAATTTCTTTTGCCCCAGGTAAAGCTGCCAATGCTGGTGGAGTTGCTACATCAGGCTTAGAAATGACTCAAAACTCCATGAAACTATCATGGGAAAGAGAAGAAGTTGATGAAAAACTAAAAGCTATCATGAATAACATCCACGAAAACTGCTTAAAATACGGTACCGAAGAAAACGGTTATATCAACTACGTAAAAGGAGCTAATATCGCTGGATTTATCAAATTAGCTGATGCTATGATAGAACAAGGTGTTGCCTATTAAAAAAAATTAGTTTTACACATATTACGAAGAAGAGGGTGATCTCAAAAGCCCTCTTCTTTATTTTTATACAAACAACAAAAAACTTAATCCCTTTTTTTAAAAAAATCCTCCGACTAACAAAATATATTTTAATCCACTATTGTCCGATAAAAAAGTTAGAAAGTAAGGGAGATATTTTTTAGTATCTCCCATTACTCTTTTTTGTAGTTTTGTATTTCCCATAATATAAAATCTACAATGAGCAAAAGTACAATTTTTTTCGGTACATCTGTTTT
>JAAYRN010000124.1 GCA_012518765.1 Bacteroidales bacterium | reverse complement strand
ATGAATGGCTTTTGTGTCTTTGTCTTTGGAGTCAATATTTTCAGAAATTTTTCCATTCCATAAAACATTGTCAACCATCATAATTCCGTTTTGATTGAGAGAAGGAAGTAGTAGTTTATAATAATTGAGATAGTTTTTCTTGTCGGCATCTATGTATATAATATCCCATTTTTCTTCAAGTTTGGGAATAATATCCAAGGCTTCGCCAAAAAATAATTTGGTTTTGGAAGTTATATTCGCTTTTTCTAAGTAATTTGTAATAATGGATTCGTATTCTTGTTTTTTTTCAATGGTATAAATTAATCCATTATGTTGCAATCCTTTAGCTAAGCTAATGGTAGCATAGGCTGTAAACGTTCCTAACTCTAATATACGTTTGGGTTGAGTTAACCGACTTATAAATTCCAAAAATAATCCCTGCCTATGTCCGCATATCATTCGAGGATTTACGGTTTTTAGGTGTGTTTCTCTAAATAATTCTTGCAATACTATATCTTCTGAAGAAGAATAAGTTTCGCAATAATTCGCAATATTTTTGTTAATCAGAGAAAACATTTTACGTTTATTTATTGTAATCTAAATGGTGTCCCATTTTGTCTTTTTTTGTACGTAAATATCTCTCGTTATGTGTATTATAGGGAATAACCATGGGTATGATTTTTTCAATAGAAATTCCATGTCCAGCCAATCCTACACGTTTGGTAGGGTTGTTGGTTATTAGAAGAATAGTAGTTGCATCAAGGTCTCTTAGTATTTGAGCACCCACACCGTAATCTCTTTCATCGGCTCTAAATCCGAGTTCAAGATTTGCTTCTACGGTGTCGCGTCCTAATTCTTGCAAATGATAGGCTTTGATTTTATTTATCAGTCCAATACCTCTTCCTTCTTGGTTCATGTATAAAATTAATCCTTTCCCTTCTTTTTCAATCATTTTCATAGATTCGTGAAGTTGAGGACCGCAGTCGCATTTACAGGAGCCAAAAATATCTCCTGTAGTACAAGAAGAGTGAACCCTAACTAAAATGGGTTCGTCTTTTTTCCATTCACCTTTTTTTAAGACTAAATGAGTTAAATTATTATTTAACTGTGAGTATGCAATTAGTTGAAAATCACCATATTCAGTTGGAAGTTCTACTTCTTCTTCTCTTTGAATAAAGGTTTCTGTTTTTACGCGGTAAGCTATCAAATCTTGGATGCTTATTATTTTTATACCGTGTTCTTTTGATATTTTCATTAGTTCGGGTAATCGAGCCATTGTTCCGTCTGGGTTTATGATTTCTATCAAAGCTCCAGCGGGATATAAACCTGATAAGCGAGCTAAGTCTACTGTGGCTTCGGTGTGTCCGGCACGTATCAAAACTCCTCCATCTCTGGCGCGTAAAGGGTTAATATGTCCGGGGCGTCCTAAATCTTCTGGCTTTAGCTCAGGATTGGCTAAAGCTTGGATGGTTGAGGCTCTGTCAAACATTGAAACTCCTGTAGTACAACCATGTCCTAATAAGTCAACGGTAATGGTGAATGGGGTTCCGTGTAGGGAAGTGTTACTTGTAACTTGCATTTCAAGGTCTAACTCTTTGCAACGCTGAGCGGTAATAGGTGCACATAAAACTCCTCTGCCATAACTCATCATAAAGTTAACTTTTTCGGGAGTTATTTTTTCTGCAGCGATGATAAAATCACCTTCGTTTTCTCTGTCTTCGTCGT
>JAAYRN010000123.1 GCA_012518765.1 Bacteroidales bacterium | reverse complement strand
TTTTACCGTCTCTTTCAATGGTTATAATGGAACCAAAAAGTATTTGAGCCGATATAGCATCTTGAAAGCGTTCGACCGATTTACCTTGAACACTAATGATTTTATCGCCGCTTTTAAACCCCAAACTTCTGGCTGATTCATAGGCATATATACCATCTACAATGGCTTTGTTTGGCAAGTATTCTTTTTCGTAAACACCCAAAATCATGGCAAATAATAAAACACCTACCACTAAGTTTACAATTACTCCACCCAATACCACAATCAGGCGTTGCCATGCTGGCTTAGAGCGAAACTCCCACGACTGAGGTTCAGTAGCAAGATTTTCAATGCTTTGTGTTTCGTCTACCATACCTGCTATTTGACAATAACCACCCAAAGGTAACCAACCTATACCGTATTCTGTATTTTCAGGATGTTTACGCCAATCATTATCGTCTAATTCTTCTGTATTTATGGTTTTATATTTTTTCCTACCTTTTTCATCCAATAAGGGATCTCCCTTATAATCAGTTTCAAGTTCTGTATCGGGTAGGTTTTTTGAGAAAAATTTCCACTTTAATTTTCCATTGATTTTTTTGAATTTAACCAATGAAAATTTAGGGTTAAAAAATATGTAAAATTTATTGACGCGAATGCCAAACATGCGTGCCGTAATAAAATGTCCAAATTCGTGTATTAACACCAAAAAAGATAAGCCCAAAATTAATTGAGCAGCCATAATAAATCCCATCATATATTGTTAATTAATTGATTTGCAATTTCTCTTGATTCTTTATTTATATACACAAAATCATCTATTGTAGGATGATTTATGTGTTGTATTTTATTTAATGTTTCTTCTATAACGTTGGCTATTTGTAAAAATTGAATTTTTTTATTCAAGAACGCTTGAACCACTATTTCATTGGCTGCATTCATAGCACAAGGCATGCTTCCTCCTATTTCAATAGCCTGATATGCAATATCTAAGCATCTAAATAACTTTCTGTCTGGTTTGTAAAACGATAAATTAGGATATTCGGTAAATGAAAAACGTTTTAAATCGTTTGCTAATCTGTGGGGATACGACAAGGCGTAAATAATGGGTAAACGCATGTCTGGCAGTCCCATTTGTGCCTTGATGGATGAATCTTCAAATTGCACTAAGGAATGAATAATACTTTGTGGATGTACAACTACCTCAATTTGTTGAGGTGATATACCAAATAACCACTTAGCCTCAATTACTTCCAATCCTTTATTCATTAAGGTTGCCGAGTCTATGGTTACTTTATTGCCCATTTTCCAATTGGGATGATTCAATGCCTGTTCAACTGTAATATGTTTTAATTCCTCCTCTTTCATTCCTAAAAAAGGACCTCCCGAAGCTGTAAGTATAATTTTTTCAATTTGATTGTTATGCTCCCCATGTAAGCATTGAAAAATAGCTGAGTGCTCGGAGTCAACAGGTATAATAGGTACTCGATTTTCCATAGCCAATTTTACTATGATTTCACCAGCCACAACCAAGGTTTCTTTGTTGGCTAAGGCTATGGCTTTTCGGTGTTTTACAGCGTTATAAGTAGGCAAAACACCCGCATATCCCACCAATGCCACCAACACCATATCGATACTACTCATTTCCACTATATCGACCAAAGACTGTCTTCCCGCAAAAACCTTGATAGAATGTGGAAGTAAAGCCTCGTTTACTTTTTGATAAAAATTTTCATTTTCAATAACAACCGCATTTGGCGCAAATTTTATTGCTTGCTCTATCAATAAATCAGCATTGTTTTGTGCTGTCAACACTTCTATTTCAAAAAAAGATGCTTGCAAAGCTATTTGCTCAAGTGCTTGTCGTCCAATACTTCCTGTTGAACCTAAAATGGCTATTCTTTTTTTCATGCTAATTATATACTACTTGTTAGAGTACGAAAAACCTAAACGTAATAGGGTGATTTTTATTGTTTTTATACTGTTTTATATATCGGTATTATTGTCATAATCAATCATATTTTCCACAGTTCCTCTATAATATCCGATGCAATCAAAGATTGATAAGTTTTAGATTGTAAAGCCAAATCCCCTGCTTTACCGTGTATATAAGTACCCACAATAGCCGCTTCATGAGGCGAGTAACCTTGTGCTAATAAGCCTACTATAACACCTGTAAGTACATCGCCGCTGCCTCCGGTAGCCATACCGGGATTGCCTGTAGAATTAAAAAACACACTGCCATCGGGTAAACTTAT
>JAAYRN010000122.1 GCA_012518765.1 Bacteroidales bacterium | reverse complement strand
GTTGGGCTTGTTCTGTATTGTTAAGGTCAATTTCCGAGGTTTCTACTATTTGCAAAGAGGTTTCTCCCTTTGAATCAACAACCCAAAACGGACCTCCTCCCGGCTCATTTTCACGCTTTACCATACCACATACACGTATGGGACGGTTTAACAATTGATATTGATATTTTTGCTTTTCTTCAAAAGTCAATAAGCGGTAAAACGAAGGCAGCGTAGTATTTAATTGTGAAGTAACAAATTTTTCAATATTTTGTAGCTCTACTTCCGAAATTGATTTTTCTTCAAGCATTTTCAGATATTCAAAACACTGTTTTTGAACATTTAACAACAATACCGCAAGTATTTTTTTGTATCTAATTGTATCCTTCTTACGCGAATCAGTGGTAATGTTATCTATGTTTTTAACAAAAACCAAGTCAGCATCTAAATCGGAAAGATTTTCGAGTAAACTGCCATGTCCTCCTGGACGAAATTCTAAACTTTCATCTTCATTTCTAAACAACTGATTGTCTTCTGTTAATGAAATAGTATTGGTTGTTGGCGATTGAAATGAAAAAGAAATATGGTAGGTAAGTCCGTATTTTTCTTCGTATTTTTTTTGTATACTGTTGATTAGTTTTTCAAACAATTCTTTGTGTTCCTCCGAAATAGTGAAATGTAAATAGGCTGTATTATCTATATTTTTAGCATACATACTCCCTTCGACCAAATGTTCTTCTACTGCGGTGCGTTTTTCATATCCATAATCATGAAACAGTAATAAAGCCTTTGGTAATGAGGCATAATTCAAACCATCTTCGTACAATAATGCATCAATAATGGGATTATAATCTTTATTTTTTAGCAAAAGGTCTATGGATAGATTTTTCTTTTCTATTGATTGTTTGAGTTCGTCATAAAAAGCTGTATTTTTTAATTCTTCCATAAGCAATAAGCCTTGCTTCAATTCCTTGCTAATTTTCTTATCAGTAGGATTATACTCTTCTTTAAAAACAAATAAATCTTTAAACATTCGAGTAGCAGCACCCGAAGCAGGGATAAATTTTAAGAGTTTTTTATTTTGAATTTTCTCCTCAAATTCAGACACATAGTCATTTATTTCTTTCTCAGACAACACTATAATGCCTTTATTTGGCGTTGCTGGCGATTGTAAATGTACAAACAAATTTCCTTTTTTTAATACATTTATCTGCCTTTCAACTTCTTCCACAGTTAATCCTATGGAAGATATTTGTTCTATGTCTTCGTTTGTAAAGTGTTTTATTTCCATGAATAAAAGTTTATAATAATAGTTATTGGTTTTTAAAATATTCTTCCATTAAGCGTGCTACGTATTTTCCAAATACATCAAATTCAATATTAACAATTGTTCCTGGTTTAAAGTTATGAAAATTAGTTACTTCATAGGTGTAAGGAATAATTGCAACTGAGAATAAACCTTCTTCGGAATCTACCACCGTCAGGCTAACTCCATTTACAGAAATAGAGCCTTTTGGCACTGTAATGTTATCTTTTTGAGGTTCATATTTAAAAAAATATCTCCAACTTCCATTTTCGTCAATCACTTTTACACACTCTGCTGTTTGGTCGACATGTCCTTGAACGATATGTCCATCAAAACGACCGTCTAACTTCATACTTCGTTCTAAATTAACTTTATATCCTTTTTCCCAAATCTTAAGATTGGTTTTCAATAATGTTTCCTGCATGGCAGTAACAACATATTGATTTTTCGATTTATCAACTTTAACTATGGTCAAACAACAGCCGTCGTGGCTCATACTTTGATCGATTTTCAGCTCATCGGCAAAATCAACTTCTATAACAAAATGAACATTGGTGTTTTCGTGAATAATATCTACTACTTTTCCTGTTTTTTCTACAATTCCTGTAAACATAATTATTATTTATTTTATATTTATCTGACTAACGTTATACTTCCTCTCAAATGACGCACTCGAATGCCATAAAGCGTATATTCTCTTACATCGCAAGCGTAATAATACACCCCTTCGGCGCATTTTTTATTATTAAACTGATTGGTTCCATCCCATAATATATCTGGGTTGGTAGTTTTATAAACTAAACCTCCCCAACGATTGTAAATATGCATAGATACACTTTCGACCATGTCGTAAGGCAAGAAAGGTGTATACATATCGTTGATTCCATCTCCATTAGGTGAAAATATATTGGGCAAACGATAAGGATTGCAAGAATCAATATCAAAGCAAATTCTATTGCTAAACTCGCTCATATTATGATTAGAATCTACGGCTACAATTATAAAACATCCTATAACTGATTTTAAATTTTTAAGATGGTATTCTAAAGTATATTTATCTGTAATCGTATCAATAATGCGATAATCTCCTTTTATATCATCGGCATAATATATATAGTATTTTTCAACATCTTCAAAACAACTGTCGTTGGGAAGTGTCCACCATAAATCAATATCAATACAATCTGTTTCCCCCGACAATAATGGAGTACAAGGAGGTATGTTGTCATAAGGAATGCCACAACATATTTGCGATTGATTGTAAAGAGGTCTGGTTATAGTAGAATCATCGTAATAGCCTGTTGAACGTATATAATAACAGTATTTTTGAGAATTTATTAGATGATTATCCATATAGTACGGGGTTGAACTTGTGTCAATAGAATCAAAAGATGCTGTTTGTGGATTGTACCTATAAATAGTATACAAGACATTGTGCCAAGGAACCGTTTCTTCCCAATGTAAATATAAAGCTTGGTCGGTGGAATCTATTTGAAGAAAAATAGATGTGGCTAAATCGGAAT
>JAAYRN010000121.1 GCA_012518765.1 Bacteroidales bacterium | reverse complement strand
ATTTTTTTAGACGAAGTAGCTGAATTACCTCTTGCTACGCAAGTACGATTGCTACGTGTTTTAGAAACGGGCGATTTTATGCGAGTAGGGTCTTCCAAAGTACAAAAAACAAATGTTAGGGTAGTTGCCGCTACCAATGTTAATATTCCTGAGGCAATTAGCAAAGGAAAATTTAGAGAAGATTTATATTACAGACTCAATACAGTTCCTATACATATTCCACCTTTGAGAGAAAGAAAAGATGATATTTTTTTGTTATTTATGAAATTCTCAATTGATTTTGCCGAAAAATACAGAGTTCCTAATTTAGAACTAACCGAAGAAGCCAAAAAAGCATTAACCGATTATTGTTGGCCCGGAAATGTAAGACAACTGAAAAATATAACAGAACAAATATCTATTTTAGAGAAAGATAGGAATATAACACTTGAAACATTGAGAAAATATGTACCCATAGATAAAAACGAATTTTTACCAGTTGTATATCACGATAAACACAGAAATATTCCAACATCAGAAAGTGGTGCTTTCGAGAGAGAATTGATATTTAAGTTTTTAGGAGATATGCAAAAAGATATCAACGACTTAAAACAATTGGTAGCTCATTTATCGAAAAATCAACCCCAATCCATTGTTTCAAAAGATAAAAAATCTATTATTTTTGATAGCGAAATTGATAAATCTGACACTATTTCAAACCAAACTATCGAGTTAGCTGAATATTACGATGAATTTGAAAAAACAGAAGAAGAATCGGATAATTTATCGTTAGAAGATAAAGAAAAAGAAATGATAATGAAGGCATTGATAAAAAATAATGGAAAAAGAAAAGATACAGCTAAAGATTTAGGTATTTCGGAACGAACATTATATAGAAAACTAAAAGTATACAATTTAACTGATTAAAATAATGAAAAAAACGGTATTTCATTTTTTTGTTATATTATCTTTTATATCAATAGCTTGTAGTGGTATAAAATATTCAGTAATAGGAATTGATATCCCCGCCGATGCACAAGCAGTTTCCATAAAAACATTTCAAAACAACGCTTCTTTGGTAAATTTGAAATTAAGTAATCAAATTACAAGCATGTTGAAAGATAAATTTCAATCACAAACCAAATTAAATATCATTGATTCACAGGGAGATTTACAATTTGAAGGAGAAATAACAAATTATGCTATAAGTGCTGCAGCCATAGGTGAAGACAAAGCAGCCATGAACCGATTGACGATTACCGTAAGAGTTACGTATGTAAATAAATTAGACGAAACAAAAAACTTTGAACAAAGTTTCTCTCGCTACGCCGATTATAGCAGCTCAAAAACTTTATCGCAAGTTGAAGATGAATTAGTTGACCAAATATGTGAGGTCTTAATTGACGATATTTTTAGTAAAGCAGTAGGGAACTGGTAAAAAAATAAAAATGAAAAAAACAGAATTATTAAAAGAAATAGAACAATTCAAAGAAAAAACAATGCCTCAAACTGAAGTCAAAGAATTGATAGCATTGTATCCATATTTCACGTTAGCTCAATTGGTTCAAGCAACAAAAGAAAGTAAACACACATTTAATTTACATGCTTTATTCCCCGATCGTAGCTACCTAAAAACTCTTTTATCTACAAATGAAGACAGGCAATCTACAAAATTAATAGATGAAAATTTAAAAAAATCTTCTTTTCAAACAGAGGAAAAAGATAAATTAAATGAAACAAGTGTTGAGTCTAAAGAATTAATGTATCATTCAGATACTGAAAATGTTTCCATAGATGAATTAATAGAAAAATTTAACACAAGCTATCCTAAAATATCCATTTGTATAGAACAGTCAGAAGAGGATGAAGTCTATGAAGATTTATGTAAAACCAGTGTATCCGAAAAAATGAATATCATAAGTGAAACATTAGCAAAGGTTTATGTAAATCAAAGAGCTTACGATAAGGCAATAAAAATTTATAGAGCATTAATAGTAAAATATCCCGAAAAAAATAGTATTTTTGCAAACTTGATTGAAGAGTTAAAAGAAAAAAAGAATAGTCAGAAAATATAAGAAAAAACTGAAATGTATACAATAGTTATCATCATTATCATCATCGCTTCCATATTATTAGGTTTAGTAGTATTAATGCAAAATTCAAAAGGAGGAGGTTTGGCTTCCGAATTTTCATCGTCTAATCAAATATTGGGCGTAAGAAAAACTGCCGATTTTTTAGAAAAAGCAACTTGGACCTTAGCCGTTGTAATAGTTGTTCTTTCTTTTGTATCAGGATTTTTGGCAAAAGATGTAAATAAATCGAAAGAATTAGAAGGAATCAAAAGTAAAGCACAAACTGCACAAACAACTTCGCTTCCACAAGCAGCTCCTATAACAGCTCCTTCTTCCGATGAAGGAATGTAAATCCAACTACTTGTGAATTTATATATATTAGGCATCGAGTCATCTTGTGATGATACCTCGGCTGCTGTGCTGTGTAACAATCAAATACTATCAAATGTTATAGCAGGACAAGCGGTTCATGCCCAGTATGGAGGTGTTGTACCTGAATTAGCTTCCAGGGCTCATCAACAAAATATAATCCCTGTAGTAGACACGGCTTTAAAACAAGCAAAAATAAGTTTTGATCAACTTTCAGCAGTAGCTTATACACGAGGGCCGGGATTATTAGGTTCTTTGTTGGTTGGGAATGCTTTTTCAAAGGCATTTACTTATGCTTTAAAACTTCCTTTGATAGAAGTAGATCATTTAGAGGGACATATATTATCTCATTTTATTTTTAACGAAAAAAACATATATCCTACTTTTCCTTTTTTATGCTTGCTTGTTTCGGGAGGACATACCCAAATAATGCTTGTAAAAGATTTTTTTACCTTTGAAATTATAGGAAAAACAATAGACGATGCAGCCGGAGAAGCCTTTGATAAATCTGCCAAAATATTAGGATTTCCCTATCCCGGAGGTCCTATGATTGATAAATTAGCACAAACAGGTAATTCCAATGCTTATACATTCAATCAAGCCAATATGTCGGGATATAACTATAGTTTTAGTGGATTGAAAACATCTTTTTTGTATTTTTTACGGGATAAACTCAAAGAAAATCCTAATTTTATAACTGAAAATGTAACAGACCTTGCTGCTTCTATGCAAAAAGCTATTTGTGATACACTTATGAAAAAACTGATAAAAGCAGCCAAAGATTTTAATATCAATGAAATAGCAATTGCTGGTGGAGTTTCGGCTAATTCAGGTTTACAAACTATATTGAAAAAAACAGCTATCGAAAAAAAATGGAATATTTATATACCTCCATTTCAATTAACTACAGACAATGCCGCTATGATTGCCATAGCAGGATATTATAAATACATGAAAAAAGATTTTGCAAATCTAAATTCAATACCTTACACAAAATCAAAATATTAGAATAAAAATGAAACCAAAACTTATTATTTTTGACTTAGATGGAACCTTATTAAATACGCTTGAAGATTTAGCAGATAGCGGAAATTATATCTTATCAAAATATGGTTTTAACCAGCATTCACTTGATGATTACCGCTATTTTGTAGGAAATGGTATTTATAAATTAGTAGAACGTATACTTCCCGAAAACAAAAGAGAAAAAACGTTTGTAGAAGAAGTAAGAAGTGAATTTATGAGCTATTATGACCAACATAAAGCCGATAAAACAGCTCCTTATCAAGGAATTATAGAATTATTAGAAGAATTACAACAAAGAGGTATCCAAATGGCTATTGCCTCTAATAAAGCCCAAGAAGCCATGGATCCTTTGGTTGAGTTTTATTTTCCAACCGTTACTTTTGCAGCGGTTTTCGGACAGCGTACAGGTATACCCACCAAACCCAACCCAGACATTGTTTTTGATATATTAAATAAGACAAATATTTCTAAATCAGATACTTTATATGTAGGAGATACCGCTGTAGATATGCAAACTGCCAAAAGTGCAGGCGTGAAAAGTGTGGGCGTTTTGTGGGGTTTTCGTCCTAAGGAAGAACTTGTACAAGCTCAAGCTGAACTCATTATCGAAAAACCAGAAGAATTGTTGAAGTACTGTTGAATGGATGTTTTATAAAAAATGGTAGAGATTTATTTGAGATAAATTGTTCTATTTGTTTTTATTTCTCCACAACAAAAGTACAATTTTTATGAATATATAAACACAAAAAAATAAATTCTCATACATAGGAATTTTATCGTTATTTTTGCAAAAATTAAAACATAATTTGGATGAAACAATTATTTTACTTGTCTTTTTGGTTTTTTCAAACGCGATTTTTGGGGAAGAAAAAACCATTACAAACTGTTTTATTTATTTCCGATGAATGTAATTTGGCTTGCAAACATTGCTCGGTATATAATCATACAAATCCTCATCGTAAAACATTTGAGGAGATAAAAGAGGAGTTAATATACTCTTATCGTTTGGGTTCTCGATTTGTTGACTTTGAGGGAGGCGAGCCTCTGATGTGGAAAGATGGAGAAAAAAACACCAACGATTTGATAGATTTAGCCAAAGAAATTGGTTTTTTTTCAACAACCATTACCACAAATGGACAATTTCCGCTTACTGCTTGTAAAGCCGATTCTATTTGGGTTAGTTTGGACGGATTAAAGCCTTATCACGATGAAATAAGGGGCAAAGGTGTTTTTGATAAATTGTGTAAACATATAGCCGAAAGTAATCATAAAGCATTGAGTGTGAATATGGTTATAAATAGTATAAATTATCATTCTGTAAGAGAAACTATCGAATTTGTCAAAAACAATCCTTCTATACAGTCTATTTCTTTAAATTTTTATACGCCTCGTACATTGGAAGAAGACCCTTTGTTTTTAGATTGGGAAAAACGAAGGGAGCTGATAGATGAAATCATAAAAATGAAAAAAGAAAAATATCCAATTATGAATTCTATTTCGGGATTAAAATATATGAAAACCAATGAGTTTAAAAAATATTGTTGGATAACTAATTTTATTCTTCCCGATAAATCCCGATTTGATACTTGCCCCATGCAACACATAGGCGTTTGCGAACGATGCGGTTATTGTATGGCAGGCGAAATGACAAGCGTTTTTCATTTCAAATTGGAAACTATTTTTTCTGCTATAAAATTAAGGATGAAATAAATAGTTTTTCATTTATTGCACGAAATCTATTAAAATAAACAAAGACCTATAAAATATCTTTACCTATATCTGTGCGGTAATATTTATTTTCAAAATCAAGAATTTCTGCATTTTTGTTGGAGCGAGACAATGCTTCTTCAAGGGTATTTCCAAAAGAAGTAATGGCGATAACTCTTCCTCCGTTTGAGATAACTTCTTTATTTTCATTTAATTTAGTCCCTGCATGAAACAAAAGACTGTCGTTTATTTTATCTAAATTTGAAAGAATTTTTCCTTTTTCGTAGGTTTCGGGATAGCCTTCCGAAACAAGCATAATACTTGCCGTTGCTTGGGGATTTATAACTATATCAACAAGATTTAAACTTTGTTTTTCGACGTGAATAAATAAATCTAATAAATCGTTTTCGATGCGTGGAATTACCGATTCGGTTTCGGGGTCGCCCATACGTACGTTGTATTCAATAACATAAGGGTCTCCGTTTACATTCATCAGCCCGATAAAAATAAATCCTTTATAGGTTATTTTTTCTTTTTTCAGCCCTTTGATAGTTGGAATAATGATGCCTTGTTCTACTTTGTCCATAAAAGTTTGGTTGGCAAAAGGAACGGGCGATACGGCTCCCATGCCTCCGGTGTTGAGTCCGGTATTGTTTTCGCCTATGCGTTTGTAGTCTTTGGCAGAAGGTAAAATCAGGTAGTTTTCGCCGTCAGTTAACACAAAAACAGAGAGTTCGATTCCATCTAAAAATTGTTCGATAACTACTTTTTGGCTTGCTTTTCCAAATTTTTCGGAAAGCAACATTTCTTTTATAGTGTTGTGAGCTTCTTCTTTGGTTTCACAAATCAATACTCCTTTTCCAGCAGCTAATCCATCGGCTTTTAAAACATAAGGAGGGTGTAGTGTATGGATAAATTCAAAGGCACTTTCTATATTTTCTTTTGTAAAAGACTTATAATGAGCGGTTGGAATGTTATTTTTTATCATAAATTCTTTTGCAAAATCCTTGCTTCCTTCTAACATGGCTCCTTTTTGAGAGGGACCTATAACGCTTACATGTTTGGTCTTAGGGTTGTTTTTCAATGTGTCGTAAATTCCGTTAACAAGGGGAAGTTCGGGACCGACTACAAGCATATCGATTTGTTTTTCAATGATACAATTTTCAATTTGCTGTATATCGCTGTCGGAAAAATTAAGATTAATGCCGCATTGAGCTGTTCCCGCATTTCCGGGAGCTATATATAAAGTTTTACAGTGCTGACTTTGTGCTATTTTCCATGCCAAAGTATGTTCTCTTCCTCCGGAACCAAGAAGTAAAATTTTCATTATTCTAAAAAATTATTATTTGTAATAGTTGATGATTCTTTTGAAAACGGCTCCAAATTTTATTTCGGAATCGTATTCAATTTTTTTTATCCAATTACCTTGTTTATCAAAAGTATACTCATTTTTTATGTGAGATGTTTTTTTATTTTTATGGTTATACCAAATTTCTTCCAACACATTTCCTTTCTCGTCGTATACATATACGGTTTTATTTTCGATAATATCATTGGAATTATAGGTTATTTCCTCTATAAGTTGTTTGTTTTCGTTATACAAACAGATTGTTTTTCCATGTAAAGAATCTTTTAAATTATATTTACTTTCCTCTAATAGAGAACCTTGTGAATTATATTTCAACATTTCTATTGCAATAACATCATCCAATGGATCTAATGTTTTTATTTCTACAGTTTTGTTATCATCAAGGTAAGTATGTGTTTTTTTGTGTGTAATTTGGTTGTTTAAATACCATTTTTCTTCTAATAATTTACCTTTATTATCGTAGGTATTTATCCTTTTTTCTATATTTCTTCCTTCAAAAACGCGATAGGCTTCTTTTATTTCTCGTTTGTTGTTATAAACAGCCATCCATCGCTCTGTGATTTTATTTTTCGAGTTGTAAGAGAGTTCTTTTGTTCTGAGATTATCTTCGTATTTATAAACAGTTTTAAATCCCATAATCCCTTTTGAATCAACTACTTTCTGTTCTCTTATATTTCCATAACGATTGTAGGTACTGATAGTTTTACTCGATAAGTCAGCATCTTTTTCAATATTTCCTGTGGCATCTATGGTTCCGTATTCGATTTCTTCTGTAGTTTTTACCCTACCTTTTAGGTTATTTTCTTGCAAGGTGTTTTTTTTATTTGTTTGAGCTTCAGTAGAAAAAAAGGAAAATAAGTAGAAAAAAAAGATACTAATAAAATAACGGTACATAGATGAAAATTTTTGATGTGTATTTACTTGCAAAAGTATAAAATTAAAAAATAATAATAGGTGATAATTTGAAAGATAAATAAATCAAAGGAAAAATAAGGTATTTTTGCGAAAAAATTTTTAGACAAATGAAGGATTTTAAAAGGAAACAGATAATAATTTTCACCCTCATCATTTTATTGTTGACAGGATGTTATCAAAATAAAAAAGTAACTTTCAGTGGAGAGGGATTAGGGTCTTATTATACAGTTACTTATATTGGAAAAGAAAACAAAAAATTACCCATACAAATAGATTCCATGATTCAGGAGTTTGTAAAAACATTTTCGTTTTTCGATACAAATTCTATGCTTTCTAAAATAAATTCAAATACTTCAATGGAAGTAAATGATGATTTTGTGCATCTTTTCAATGAATCGAAACGAATTTATCAGTTGACCAATGGTTTTTTCGATCCGACGGTAGCTCCTTTGGTTAGTATGTGGGGATTTGGTAGGGAGCAAAAAAAAGAAATTTCACAACAAGAAATAGATAGTATTAAGCAATTGGTAGGATATGAAAAAATAAACCTTCAACAGAAACAAATACAAAAAGATGATTTTCGTATACAGTTGAATTTCAATGCCATTGCTGAAGGTTATATAGTAGATAAATTGGTTGATTTTTTGGAAAAAGAGGGTTATCCCAATTGTTTGTTGTACTTAGGAGGCGAAATCAAAGCAAGAGGAACTAAATATGGAAGTGATTGGCAGGTAGGGATTTTACTTCCAGCTTCCGATGGTAAAACAAATGTTGATTATGTATTTCCATTAAAAAACAGAGCTGTTTCGACCAGTGGAAATTATAGAAAATATCACATGAAAAATGGACAGCGTATTTCTCACATTATTAATCCTAAAACGGGATTATCAGAAAAAAGTAATTTATTAAGTGTTACGGTTTTAGCCGATAATTGCATAGATGCCGATGCCTTGGCTACGGCTTTTATGGTAATGGGAATGAAACAGGCGTTGAAATTCTTAGAGTCTCATCCTCAATATGCTGCATATTTTATATACGAAGAAAATAAGGTGTTAAAACATAAAAAAACAACTAATTTCCCTTAGGGAAAAATATCAATTTTAATTTATTGAAATTATTCTTAAAAACACCTTGCATAATAAAAAAATGTTTACTTTTGCAAGTGGATATAGAGCATAAAAAAGGTTAAATTAAGATTTAAAATATTGGTTGATTTTTTCATAGTAGAAAATTAATCAAAATATTTGAAAAATAAGAATGTTAAACAAGGTAAAATTAAATTCTGATGAATAATAAAAAACTTATACAAACATTAGGATTCTTACCAAAAGAAAACACTTCGGGTATTTTCCAAAAAAAATACAATGGCTATGCCATTGAAGTTGATTTTGAAAATTCCGTTTTCAATTTTGGAAATAAAATAAAATGGGAAAGTAAAACAACTCAAAATTTCTCACAGGCAGAAAATTGGGTTGTACTTGAATGTGTGGATAGGCTTTTAGAAAAAGGTTATCAACCTCAAAATATTACCTTAGAAAAAACTTGGAAAACAGGACACGGCACAAGTGGCAGATTAGATATTTACGTTTCTAAAGATGATGGTACTGCTTATTTAATGATTGAATGTAAAACATGGGGAAGTGAGTATGAAAAAGAATTTAAAAATTTGGAAAGAAACGGAGGACAACTCTTTACCTACTTTCAGCAAGATAAAAATGCAGATGTTTTGATGTTATACACTTCCAAATTGGAGGGTGAAAAAATTGAATATAAGAATACGATTGTAAAAATAGAGGAAGATTACCGCCAAACTGGTAATGTGAAAGATTTTTATGAGCGATGGAATAAGCTCCCAAAAACAAACGGTATTTTTGAAAATTGGGTTAAACCTTACGGGTTTCAAAGTAAAGCCCTAACTAGAAACGATTTAAAGATTTTAAAACAAAAAGACAGTAGTTTTATATTTAACCGCTTCTTAGAAATTTTACGGCATAACGTAGTTTCTGATAAGCCCAATGCTTTCAACAAAATATTTACACTTTTCCTTTGCAAAATCATTGATGAGGATAGGAATATTGATGAACAACTTCACTTCCAATGGTTAGAAGGAGAAGACAACCATATTTCTTTTCAAAAAAGATTAACAGACCTATATA
The DNA here is from genome assembly GCA_012518765.1 of Bacteroidales bacterium. GTDB lineage: Bacteria > Bacteroidota > Bacteroidia > Bacteroidales > WCHB1-69 > UBA5266. The sequence goes on along the minus strand of JAAYRN010000121.1, from coordinate 4,896 downwards.
ATAAAGGAATGCGAGAGCTTCTAGAAAAGAAAGTAACCGATATTAGTGATGATGAGTTAGATAGAAGATTCCAACAGGTTGATGCCAAATACAAAGAGGAGTTCAGAAATATACTTACTGAAATTCGTTTGAAGAAGAACAACGAATTTGCCATAAAAGAAGTATTTGATGATGCCTCTTTTGAGGAAAACGCTAAAGTAGTGAAAGAGGTAGTAGAACTTTTACAAGTTTATCAAATTAGATACAATTACCGCCAGCAGTTTTTAAGCGACTTCTTTGAATTGCTTTTAACCACAGGATTAAAACAAGAATCTGGGCAGTTTTTTACACCCGTTCCCATAGCACGCTTTATTATTAAAAGCTTGCCAATTCAAGAAATAACATTAGAAAAAATTAAGCAAGGGAACACAAATGATTTACTGCCAAGAGTAATAGATTATGCAGCAGGAAGTGGGCATTTTATTACAGAATCAATGGAAATTTTACAAAAGTATATTGAAAAATTAGATGTAAGCCAACTTACTCCTACTACAAAAAGAGCTATTAAAAAATGGGAGGAAGACCCATTTGACTGGGCAGATGATTACGTTTATGCCATTGAAAAAGATTATCGTCTGGTAAAAACTGCTAAAGTAAGTTGTTATTTGCATGGCGATGGATTGGCAAAAGTTATTCATGGTGATGGACTTGGAGATTTTAAAACATCCAAGGACTTTAAAGATTTATTGAAAGAAACCGATAGAACATATCCGCAAGATAATAAGCAGTTTGATGTGGTTATTTCTAATCCACCTTACTCAGTATCGGCTTTTAAAGGTACAATGATGGATGAGAAGAAAGCAAAACGAGCTTTTGACCTTTATAGTCGCTTAACCGACCAAAGCTCCGAAATAGAATGTTTGTTTGTAGAAAGAACCAAGCAACTATTAAAAGATGGCGGTGTAGCTGGAATTATTTTGCCAAGCAGTATATTGAGCAATGCAGGTATTTATACCCAAACGCGAGAAATTATATTAAAGTATTTTGATATTTTAGGAATTGTAGAACTTGGTTCAAATACCTTTATGGCAACAGGAACAAATACGGTAACCCTGTTTTTGAAACGTAGAAATAATGCAGATGCGTACAATGTAGAAGAGTCTGTAAAAAGAAGTTTTACTACACTCCAAGATGTAGTTATTAATGGCATTGAAAAACCTATTTCAAAATATATAAATCATGTTTGGGAAAATATCAGCTTTGAAGATTACAAAACATTATTGCAAAAAACACCCAATGAGAATATAGAGAAACACGAAATTTATAAGGAATATACCAAGAAAATAAAAGCTAAAGAAAATGCTGAACTTTGGACAAATATTTTAGCCATTGAGCAGGAAAAATTGCTCTACTTTATTTTGGCTTATCCTCAAAAGTTGGTTTTGGTAAAAACAGGGCAAAGAGCCGAAGAAAAGCGCTTTTTAGGTTATGAGTTTAGCAAGCGAAGAGGAAGTGAAGGTATTCACCCTATACAGCGTAGCAAAAGCATAGATGAGTGTACACATTTATATGATGCAGAAATTTTTGATAACCCTAAAAAAGCAAGCACCTATATTTATAAAGCATTCTTAGGAGAGTTTAATCTGGAAATTTCTGAAAACTTACAAAAGAATATAAGTTACCAAAACTTGGTAGATATGTTCACTTTTGACCGTGTGGACTTTGTAAAAAACATTTCGCTTACAGCTAAAAAAAAAGTGAGAATTGAGAGTAAGTGGGAACTGAAAAAAATGGCTCAACTTGTTTCAATAGTTAGAGGAGCATCACCAAGACCCATTAAAGAATACATAACTGACGAGATAGACGGACACAATTGGATAAAAATTGGTGACGTCAAAGTTGGCTCAAAATTTATAACAGAAACTAAAGAAAAAATAACAAAAGCAGGTGCAGAAAAATCACGACTAGTTAAAAAGGGTGATTTTATACTTTCTAACTCCATGAGTTTTGGAAGACCGTATATTATGGGAATTGAAGGTTACATTCACGATGGATGGCTGCTATTTAGTGATTTTGCTAAGGAATTAAATAAGAATTATTTTTTTTATATGTTATCTGATAAAATTGTACAGGAACAATTTGTAATCGCTGCCAGCGGAGGAACCTCAGTTGACAACTTAAATATTGATAAGGTTTCTCATACCTTAATCCCACTTCCTCCTCTTGATATTCAGCAAAAAATAGTTTCTGAAATTGAGATATTGGAAGTGAAAGAGCAAAAAGCTAGCGAGGATATTGAAAACTTAAAAAACCATATAGAAAGTTCACTTTTAGCATTATATAAAAAAGCAAAAGAAAATATCAGACTAAGTAGTAGTAGTTTTGAAGTAAGAATTGGTAGAAGAGTATTGAGAAGAGAATTAATAGAAGATGGAACAATTCCTGTATATAGCGCAAATGTTTTTGAACCTTTTGGGTATGTAAATAAGGAGCTATTAACTGATTATACTCTTCCTTATGTGGTTTGGGGTATAGATGGCGATTGGATGGTTAATATAATTCCGGCTAAAACACCGTTTTACCCAACAGATCACTGTGGTTATATGAGAGTGCTAAATCCAATTATTGAAGTAAAATATCTTGCTTTTGCTTTAGAAAGCGAAGGTCAAAAAATTGGGTTTTCAAGAAATTTCAGAGCCTCAATTGATAGAATAGAAGGTATCACAATCCCTTTACCTTCTCTCGTAGAACAACAAAAAGTAGTTTCTGAAATAGAAAAAATAGAAGTTCAAATAAGTGAATTGGAAAATCAAATAGCAGAAATTCCAAAGCAGAAAGAACAGGTATTGAAAAAGTATTTGAATTGATTCTTTTTTATTTTTCGAGTTTTTCAATTTTTTCCACTTCCGAAGAATCTTTACATTCTGTATATAGTTGATTGATAGTTTTTTGTACTATAGGATGTATGTATTCGGGACTTATTTCAACAAGGGGAGCAAGTGTAAATTTTCGTTCCATTATGCGAGGGTGGGGAATTATTAAATCTTTAGAGTTATAAATCAAATTGTTATAAAATAAAATGTCAATATCCATGCTTCTATCCGAGTAGGTTGCAGATTGATTTTTGTAAGTTCTACCTAATTTTTTTTCAATTTTTTGAGTTTGCACAAGGACTTCTTCGGGCGAAAGTTTAGTATGGACGATATAAATGATATTTACAAAAGGATAATTAGAAACAAATCCCCATGCATTACTTTTGTAAAAACTTGATTCCCCGATAATTTCCCCAACTTTCTCTTCCAATAATTGTACTAATTCTTGGTATTTCTTGGGTGTATTGTTTAAGTTTCCTCCTGCAAGCAGGTAGACTTTATTGTAATTTTCCATTCAATATAACTTGTTCTACTTTGTTGCTTCCATAGGCGTAGGGCATAAATTCGTAAGTAGGTATAGGTTTAGTAATAAATACGTTGGCAGTTTTTCCGCGAGCAATACTTCCGAGTGTTTCGCTACAATCCATGGCATAGGCAGAGTTGATGGTGGTGGCGTTGATGGCTTCTTCGGGGGTCATGCGGTAATTGACACAAGCGAAAGAAAGGATTAATTGCATATTTCCCGAAGGGGAAGAACCTGGATTATAGTCGCTTGCCATAGCGATGGGTAGTCCTGCTTCCATCATTTTTCGTACGGGCGAGTAGGGTAGCCCTAAGAAAAAGGCAGCGCCGGGCAATACAGTTGGCATTGTTCCAGAGTTTAATAAACAAGCAATTTCTTCTTCGCCAATATATTCTAAGTGGTCTACAGAGAGGGCATTGTATTTAACACCTACTTGTACTCCTCCCGAAAAATCGAGTTCGTTGGCATGTATTTTTGGACGTAATCCATGTTTTATACCTGCTAATAAAATGCGGTCGGTTTCTTCTACGGTGAAAAAACCTTTATCGCAAAATACGTCAATGTAATCGGCTAAATCTTCGGAAGCAACCATTGGAATCATTTCATTGATAATCAGGTCGACATATTCGTTTTGTCGGTTTTTATAATCGGCGGGAACGGCATGTGCTCCCAAAAAAGTAGATTTAATATTTAGGGGCGATTTTTCTTTTAATTGCTTGATTACACGCAACATTTTAAGTTCATCTTGAAGATTTAATCCGTAGCCACTTTTAATTTCTACAGCTCCCGTGCCGTATTGTTTGATTTCTTCAAGTCGTTCCCATGCCGACTGGAATAATTCTTCTTCGCTGGCTTGGCTTAAACGTTTGGTTGAGTTAAGAATACCACCTCCACGTTTGGCTATTTCTTCGTAAGATAATCCTTTAATTTTATCCACATATTCAATTTCTCGGCTTCCGGCGTATACGATATGTGTATGAGAATCGCAAAAACAAGGGAAAACCATTTTATTTTCGGCATCTATTGTTTGTGTTGCTTTTTGTGCTTCGGCAGAAAGGTGTTGCATTTCTCCAAAATCATGTATTGTATCGTTTTTGATAAGCAACCACGCATTTTTAAGTGTTTGTAAATCTTGCATTTGTTTTCCTGCTTTGTATAAAACAGGTTTTTCTTCTATTTGTATAAGTTCTTTTATATTTTTAATTAACAACATGGGTAGTAAGTATTTATAATTTAGCGAAGTATTGATTTTTTAAATATTTTATCCGAAATTTTTACAACAGGAAAATAGGTTGCAGGGAAGCTAATAGCTATAATTGTCAATAAGATAATAAATATATCTTTGATATAAATTTGTACGGGATAATAGTTTAACATATATGAACCGTCTCCGAATTGGATGAGGTGAAAGGTAGATTGTAGCCAACAAAATATACCTCCGATTATTAATCCTAAGATAGCTCCAAAAAATGTGATTAATATTCCTTCGAGCATAAAAATTTGTTTTATCAGGGTGTTATT
>JAAYRN010000120.1 GCA_012518765.1 Bacteroidales bacterium | reverse complement strand
ATGCTCAAACCAACGATTGGTTTTCCTATGCAGTAGTAACGTTTACATTCAAACTGTTGTACAAAACAGGATGCTCGGCTATGGGAACTAAATCGTCCAGAGTGAGCTACAAGCGAAGATAAAACCTTCTCTATTTCCAATAATATCCCAAAATTATGCTATCAGTTGACGATATAAAAACCAAACCTATTCCTGCACACGTTGCTATCATAATGGATGGCAATGGTAGGTGGGCACAAAAACAAGGGAAGGACCGTATTTACGGACATCATCAAGGAGCTGAATCGGTTAGAAATGTGTTGGAAACCTGTGGCGAAATAGGAGTAAAATACCTTACTGTATATGCTTTTTCGACCGAAAACTGGAAACGAGATGCCCAAGAAGTAGAGGCACTTATGTCGCTTTTTATACATTTTTGCCATGCCGAACAGGACAACATACTTGCCAACAATATCAAAGTTCAAGCTATTGGCGATATTGGACGTTTAAATGAAGAATGTCAACAAGGACTTTACCAATTAATAGAAAAAACAAAAAACAATACTGCCCTTACTTTTGTAATCGCAATCAGTTATGGTTCAAGGTGGGAAATAAGCAGAGCCGCTCGCTTGATAGCCGAAAAAGCTAAAAACAACCAATTGAACGTAAGCGATATAGATGAAGATGTTTTTAGTAAATATTTACAAACGAAACAATTAGGTATTCCAGATCCTGATTTATTGATCCGTACAAGCAATGAATACCGATTGAGCAATTATTTATTGTGGCAATTGGCTTATACCGAATTGTATTTTACCGATGTACTGTGGCCCGATTTTACAAAAGAAGAATTACTAAAAGCCATTGATGATTTTCAACATCGCACGCGAAGGTTTGGAAAAACAAATGAACAAATCGAAGAAAAACTAAAATAAATAATTTGAACAAACGTTGATTAAACTTAATATTTATGCACCTTGTTTGATATGATGTTTCTAATACGCTCCATAAAACCTTATCTACTAATTGTTTTCCTCCTTACCTTAGCCATAAATGGAATATCACAAGGAAGCCTGCAATCGGAAACACGTATATCATTAAATTATCTTCACCCAGAAGAATACGAAATAGGTGGCATCACATTTAGTGGCAATGCTATTTGCGACTTAAAAAGCTTAAATTTTGCCGTAGGCGATAAAATAAAAGTACCTGGAGAGCAAATTTCTAAAACCATTGAAAGATTGTCGAAAATGGGTTTGTATGAAGATAATATACAAATTACAGCCACCAAAATTCAAGGAAAAATCATATTTTTAGATATATTCTTAGAAGAAGTCCCTCGATTAGTCGGTTTTGTATACAAAGGTGTACGCAAATCGGAAATAGATGATTTCAATAACAAAGTAAATCTTTCGCAAGGTAGGGTGGTAAATGAAAATTTAAAACAGGTAGTAAAAAATATAATCACCAATTACTACGTAGATAAGGGATATTATTTTGCAAATATAAACATTGAAGAAGAGAGAGATAGCTTAAATAAAAATTTGGTTACATTAACAATCAATGTAAACAAAGGTAGAAAAACACGCATCAACGAAATAGCATTCATAGGAGCTGAGGAGGTAGAAATATCCAAACTTAGTTCAGCAATGAGCAACACCAAGGCAAAATTTATTTTCAGACCCTTTAACAAAGTAGACACCGCCATTGTCGACTTTATTAAACATCGCGAAAAGTATAAGAACAAAGATTTAGCTCATTTATTATTAGATTATTACCGCCCTCGAGTACGGATTCGATTCAAGGCTTCAAAATTTAAAGAAGATGGATACGAAGAAGATAAAATAGATGTTATCAGAAAATACAATGAATTAGGCTACCGAGACGCTTATATAGCAAAAGATACTGTTTATTTGAACGATAACAAGGAATTGAATATTGAAATACATGTTAATGAGGGGAAAAAATATTATTTTCGTAACATAACATGGGTGGGTAATACAAAATATAAAACCGATGTACTGAATCAGGTACTCAATATCCGAAAAGGAGATGTGTACAATACCGTTTTATTGGAAAGGAACCTAAGTATGAATCCCGAAGGATTGGATGTTAGTACGTTGTATTTAGATGATGGCTATTTGTTTTTCAATGCCATGCCGATTGAAAAATCCATAGAGAAAGATTCGGTTGATATAGAAATTAGAGTAGTAGAGCGTGCACAAGCTACCATAAACCGAGTAACAGTAACCGGAAATACACGAACCGGAGACGAAGTTATTTTAAGAGAATTAAACACCATGCCCGGACAAAAATTTAGTCGTTCCGATGTGATTCGTTCCCAACGCCAACTGCTTCAAATGGGGTATTTTAATCAAGAAAAATTAAACGTAATCCCCAATGCCAACGAAGTAGACGGCACTGTAGATTTGGAGTACGTGGTTGAAGAAGCCTCTTCCGACCAATTGGAATTATCGATAGGGTGGGGTAGTAATCAATTTATAGCCAGTATAGGTGTCTCTTTCAATAATTTTTCATTTAAAAAAATATTCAAAAAAGATGCATGGGCACCCATCCCGAGTGGAGACGGACAAAAACTTTCGTTTAGGGTGTATCCCAATATATACTATCGTCAATTTGGATTCTCATTTACAGAACCTTGGTTAGGAGGCAAAAAGCCAAACTCCTTTATTTGTTCTTTTTCACATACAAACTATTCAAACGGAATATCCGAATCCAATATCAATCACCAACGAATTAAGATTACGAATGCCACTATTGGATTATCCAATCGTCTGAAATTACCCGATGATTATTTTACAATGTCAAATTTTATATCCTATCAATATTATGATGTAAGAAATTGGCCCTATTTTATTTTCACAAGCGGATATTCTCATGGATTGAGCTATAATTTTGTTTTAAACAGAAACTCGTTAGATGCAGTAATATATCCCAAAAATGGTTCTGATATATTACTTTCTCTACAAATAACACCTCCTTACTCTTTGTTTTCCAATCAAGACTATGCTTCCATGGAACCTAAAGACAGGTATAAATGGTTGGAGTATCATAAATGGAAATTCAATGTATCGCATTACCTGAATATAGTAGATAATTTAGTACTGAGTGTTAGAACCAAATTCGGATTTTTAGGACATTATAATTCTGTGTTAGGCTCTACACCTTTCGAACGTTTTTATTTGGGAGGAAGTGGTCTATCGTCTATCTCCATTTCCGATGGACGAGAAATTATAGGCATGCGAGGATATGTAGACGAAGCCTTAACGCCCACTCAGAGTGGTACTGCTATTGGGGGAACTATTTATCAGAAATTTACATTTGAATTACGCTACCCCATTTCGTTAAATCCATCGGCAACAATTTTTTTGCTAACTTTCTTAGAAGCAGGAAACTGTTGGTTAAACAGAGAAACATATAAGCCTTTCGAAATGCATCGTTCGGCAGGAGTGGGTGTTAGAATCAACCTGCCCATGTTTGGTATGTTAGGCTTGGATTGGGGATACGGATTTGACCCTATACCGGGAAATAAAACAGCAGCAGGAAGTCAGTTCCATTTTTCCATCAATCAATCAATAGACTAAAAAAAATATTAACAACATAAAATTAATGAAGATATGAAAAAAATATTATTTACCATTACCGCTTTTACACTGCTAAGCATGGGAGCTATAGCACAAAAATACGCATACATTGACTCTGAATATTTATTAAATAATATTCCAAGTTATGTAGAGGCTCAAGCCGAATTAGATAAACTTTCTATTGAATGGCAAAATGAAATCGAAGCCAAGTTTAAGAAAATAGACGAAATGTATAGAAAATACCAGCAAGATGCTGTGGTTCTGCCTGAAGATGTAAAACAGAAAAAACAAGAAGAAATTATTGAAGCAGAACGAGATGCCAAGGAATTACAAAAGAAAAGATTTGGCGTAGACGGCGATTTGTATAAGAAAAGAGAAGAATTGGTGAAACCTATACAAGATAGGGTATTTACAGCCATAGAAGAATACGCACGCGAAAAACAATATGCTTTTGTGTTTGATAAAGCAGGCGATATGACCATTGTTTACGCCGATGCAAGATACGATATCAACGACGAAGTATTGGCGAAATTAGGTATAGTTGGAAATAAATAATAACATAAAACTTTATAGATATGGTAATTTTTGTAGCAAACATCCCTTTCAAATCAAGAGGAAAAGATTTGAAAAAATTATTTGAAGAACATGGTACTGTAGAAAGAGCGTATATTATTTTTGATAAAGAAAAACGCTTGAGTAAAGGATATGGTTTTGTTGAAATGCCAAACGAAGACGAAGCCAAAGATGCTATTGAAAAATTAAATGGCTATGAACTAAGGGGCAAAGCTCTTGTGGTAACAGAAGCAAATTCAAAGAAAAAAGAAGGTGTAGAAAATACCCAAGAAGAAAATAAAGAAACAGACCACAAAGAAGAAGAAAATAGCCTGTAATAAACCTAAGCATATAGGGTAAGTATTTGTAAATCTGTGTTGAAAAGACGAAAAGACCAAAGTCTATAATCGGAGGTCTTTCTATTTCTTTTTATTTTGAATATACGCTGTATAGTTGTTTTTGACTTGTTTGACTTTGGGTCTTAATTTGCGGAAGTCAAGTGATTTTTGTTTTTTTTATGTCTTTTGTTTCTCTTTTTTTGCGGCAGGGAATAGTACGTTGTTTAAAATAAGTCTATATCCTTCCGAGTTGGGATGTAAGTTTAAATTGGTAGGAGGGTCGCCAACAAAATGCTGATAATCTTCGGGGTCGTGTCCGCTATAAAAAGTAAATGTTCCTTTTCCGTATTCACCGTGAATATAACGAACATCGTCAAACACCTTAGATTCACCCATAATTACTACATTGGGCTTAATTTTATCCCTACTAAAAGCCGTAGTTTGTCCCATAAATCCTCGTATGACTTGGGAATGATTTTGACAAAGCATGGTTGGCACGGGATCCCACTTAGCTGAAAATTCAAATAAGGTAAAAAAATCATTGTTTTTATTCATCAAATGGGTAGCAGGATTGATGTCTATGTCCGAGATTCTATATTCATAAGGATTGGTTGTGATTTTAAAATTATGAAAAGCAAATGTATTATCAAAGTTTAATTTACTTTGAGCATTGGGGTCTATAGGGTCTCCATCGAAAGGAACATCGCAAATGTCAACGCCATCGGCAGCGAGAGCTACATCAAAACTATCGGGAGCTGAACACATGGCAAACATGTATCCTCCGCCAGCTACAAAATCACGTATTTTTTTTGCCACAGCTAATTTTAACTGCGACACCTTATGAAAGCCTAATTTTTTAGCCATGGCTTCGTTTTCTTTTACGTCGTTGATATACCAATCGGCATTGCGGTAAGCTGCCCAAAATTTTCCATATTGACCTGTAAAATCTTCGTGATGTAAATGTAACCAATCGTAGTTAGGAAGGATTCCATTTATAATTTCCTCATCGTAAATAACATCGTAAGGTATTTCGGCATAGGTTAAAGCCAATGTAACGGCATCGTCCCAAGGCAGTTTGTTTTTGGGCGAATAAACGGCAATTTTAGGAGCTTTTGTAAGTTTGATTTCATTCATATTTACATCTGTTTGAGCTATCTCGGATAAAATAGAAGCAGCTTGCACATCGGCAATAACCTGATAACTCACATCGCGTATCATACATTCATCTTCTATATGTTTGTTGTAAACACAAAGGAAACTTCCTCCGCGATAATTGAGCAACCAACTGACGTCTATATCTTTTGTCAAAGTCCAATAAGCTATTCCATAGGCTTTTAGGTGATTGGATTGAGATTTATCCATAGGAATAAGGATATAAGATGCCATAACTTGCCCCGACAAACACAAAACAACTAAAAAGAGAAATATTTTTTTCATTAAAATACAATAATTATGATATTTAAAGTATTAGAACAACGTAGATTGTATTAATAAATTATTAAAGTAATGAAAATAAATCATCAGATAACTTGATTGAAAAATAAGGGTGTATTGATAGATATGATGAGTGAAGCGTTTTTTTTATGATTTGTTTCGTTTTTGGTACCATAATTTCAATTTGGTAAATACTTTGTAATATTTCTATTACTTTCTCTGGAGATAAATGTGACTTTTTTTCTTTTAATTGTCTTTCTAATTCTTTGTAAACCTTATATGCAGTAAATGTAAGACAGATGTGTGCCTCAATTCGTTT
>JAAYRN010000119.1 GCA_012518765.1 Bacteroidales bacterium | reverse complement strand
TTCGCAGGCACAAGCGCAAGAACCTCTTGTAAAATGGGGCGAACCCGTCAGTAACCCGGATCCTTTGACAAGAATACACGAATTCTTACAAACGGAAGAAGCCGGATTTTATGCATGGCGAAAAACAGGCATAGGCAATCCTATTCCAAATATGTTCTATTTAGGCAAATACGACGATTCCTATAAGTTAATTTATTCTAAAAGAATTCCTCTTTCAAACGAACTTATAGGAGGAGAGTTAGTTTTTAGAAACGTATTACCATTCAAAAATAAGATAGTTGCTTTTTATTCTGGCTATAAAAAAGATACCAAAGAAAGCTATTTCGTAGCCCGGAATATATTGCCCAATGGCGAGGTGGAAAACAAAGATACCAAACTTGAGAGCATATTGGCAAAAAGTCGCACAAATTCAGGTACTTTCAATGTAATATTATCGCCTGACAAATCGAAAATGCTGCTTGTTACTTCTTTTCCTTCCGTTAAAGATAAAAAATATCGAGTACGCGTCAAGGCTTTTGAAACGGAAAATATGACGGAACTTTGGACAAAAGAAACAGATTTGAATTTCGACAGCAAAAAAGGAGATGTCAGAACTTCGTTAATAGACAATACCGGAAATGCTTATATAACAGGAATTCACAATTCCGGTAAAATATATGAATATTTTTTGTGGACATATAATGCTGCAACTTTGCAATGGAAAGAAAACATAATCGACACAAAAGAGAAAAGAATCAGCGAGGATCAACAACAGTTGATATTCGATGCTTTAGGAAATGCTGTTTTCTGTGGTTTTTTATATACGGGGCATAAAGAAAATTTCAATTCTATATTTTATGTGAGAGTGAACGGACAAACACTATCGGTAGAAACCAATGTGAAAATGAGTTTTGGCGATCCTGCTTTAAAAGAAAAAGATGAAATCGCGTTTACCCGTTGGAAATTAAGAGGAGTTTTATCGCAGTCGAACGGAAATATTTTAGTGATTGGTGAAGATGAATTTAATTCATCCTCTAAACCCGATCCACAGGCTGCACCGGGGTCTTTTATTTATATCCATCAAAATCATTCAAAAAATATAAAAGTGCTTTCTGTTAAGCCTGATGGTACAAGAAACTGGATAAGAACTATTCGTAAAGACCAAAAATATACGACAAATGATCCTACTTCGAAGATAAATTCTTTTGTTTACACTTTGATTGACGACCGTTTATTTGTTGTCTATAATAATTTGAGTTTGCCGCAAACGCTTACCATTCCGGCTTGGAGTTGGAAAGAACCTGATGGAGCATCATACAATTATAAAAATTTTGTAGAAAAAACAGAATATCCAACATTCTTGTATATTATAGAACCTAATGGTAATTTGACTTACGACAATCTCAAATATGGATTACCATTGTTCAATTTCCAAAAAGGTATTTTCTATCCAATGAAACTTAACACATTTGTATTCATTCCATTAAAAGATGGAATAATTATGATGGATGAATCGAAAGAGAGATACCAATTGGGAAAAATTCATTTTTAGAAAAATTCAACACTATTGATTTAGAAAATTTTTATAATGAAAAAAGTTTTTTTTAAGGTTGTTATTACTGTATGTGGTTTAATAGCATTTGTATCAGTTAACGCACAGGATATTCCAATCTCAATCTCAGGGCAAGTAGGTTATGCTTCACCTCAAGGATCTGCTTTTGAAAATGCAAAAGGAGAGAAAATGACAAAATTTGGTCTTGGTGTTGACTTTAATGTCCTTTGGTATTTTGAACAATTGGATTATAAATTAGGTGCTGGTTTTACTTTGAATTCTTCATTCTTGTTTAGTGCAGATTTG
>JAAYRN010000118.1 GCA_012518765.1 Bacteroidales bacterium | reverse complement strand
TTTGTGCAAACGTATGATTTAGCGTAGCAAACAAAAAGGATATAATAATGATTTTTCTCATAAATGTATTTTATAAATGATTGTTATCCAATTCTTTTTATTTTATGCAACAATAAGTACGAAAGTAGTATTTTTATGCTTACAAACGTCAATAAATGATTATTTATTTTACCTAAAGGCTAATAATATTCTAAAACATATCAAACTAAAGCAAAATATGTATATTTTTGCTTGTTTGTTTAACACAAATCATTAAAATGAAAGTACTTAAAATACAACAAGTTCGTAAAGTAGATGCCTATACCATTCAACACGAACCCATAGCTTCCATTGATTTAATGGAAAGAGCCTCTTTGAAAGTTTTTCAAAAAATAGTTAAGTTATTTGATGCAAGCACTTCAATTACAATATTGTGTGGCATGGGAAACAATGGGGGAGATGGATTAGCAGTGGCACGCATGCTACTTGAGAAAAAATACAACTGTAAAGTATATGTGGTCAAACATACAACTTCATTTTCAGAAGATTGTCAGACAAACTATATGCGTTTACAAAAAAAGTTTTCGCATACCGTAAGCGAAATTTCAAAGGAAGAAGAAATTCCTGTGTTTAACCAAGATGTTATTGTAGACGCTATACTAGGAAGCGGATTGAATAAAGTAGTAGATAATAGGTTTTTATGTAAGTTATTTAAAGTAATTAATCAATCAAAATCCTTTGTATTTTCCATTGATATTCCTTCGGGTTTATGGGCTGATAATCCAACTCGCGAAGAGGCTTGTAAGGTTTATGCCGACTTTGTATACACTTTTCAGTTTCCTAAATTATCGTTTTTCTTTCCCGAAAATTACACCTATGTAGGAGAGTGGGAAGTGGGCGATATTAAATTACATCCCGATTTTATAAACAAATTACAAACACCTTATTATTATGTAAAAGAATCTGATATTCTGCCTCTTATCAAACACAGAGCTAAATTTTCACACAAAGGTAATTTCGGACATGCTTTGATTATTGCCGGAAGCAAGGGCATGATGGGAGCGGCTGTGTTGGCTACCAAAGCCTGTTTACGTAGCGGAGCGGGCTTGGTCGAAGTACATGTCCCCGAATGTGGATATAGCATATTACAAACAACAACTCCCGAAGCCTTATGTTCTTGCGATACACACACGGATTTTTTTACCCACTATCCTTAGGAAAAAATCAATCCAATAAATGCCATTGCCGTTGGACCGGGATTGGGTGTAAATAAAGACAGTCAAAATGGATTAAAAAACTTGATTTACAATACAAAACAACCTATGGTCTTGGATGCCGATGCTATTAATATACTTGCTGAAAATAAAACGTATGTAGATTACCTGCCACAAAATAGCATTTTAACTCCTCATTTAAAAGAGTTTGAAAGATTGACAGGTAAATCAACTAATTGGTTTGAGCGTTTACAAAAACAGCGAGAAATTTCTCAAAAATATCATATTATCATAGTTTTAAAAGGAGCACACAGCAGTATAAGTTTACCCGATGGCAGTGTGTTTTTTAATTCTACAGGCAATCCCGGTATGGCTACCGGAGGCAGCGGCGATGTACTTACAGGTGTTATAGTAGGCTTATTAGCACAAGGTTACTCGCCTCATG
>JAAYRN010000117.1 GCA_012518765.1 Bacteroidales bacterium | reverse complement strand
GAAAAAGTAAGAAAAGCAAAATACGACTTAAACGATGATGCAATCCGCCCTTATTTTAAATTAGAAAATGTAAGAGACGGAATCTTTATGCTTTGTGAAAAACTATACGGATTAAAATTCAGAGAAAATGAGTACATACCAGTTTATGACCACGATGCCGTTGCTTACGAAGTGTACGACCAAGGAGAAGTAATAGGCATTTTATATTTAGATTATTTTACACGCGAAAGCAAACGTGGAGGTGCATGGATGACAGAGTTTCGCTCACAACATAAAACCAAAGATGATAAAAATGTATTACCTGTTGTGTCTCTTGTACTTAACTATTCACGTCCCGTAGGAAGTACTCCTTGTTTATTGAATTTTGATGAAACAGAAACTTTTTTCCACGAGTTTGGTCATGGATTACATGGCTTGTTGAGCAAGTGTAAATATCGCTCATTAGCAGGGACTAATGTTCCCCGCGACTTTGTAGAATTACCTTCTCAAATCATGGAAAATTGGGCAAGACATCCCGAAATGTTGAAATTATACGCAAAACATTATAAAACAGGAGAAATAATTCCAGACGAATTAATTAAAAAAATTGAAGAAGCTGCCAACTACGGACAAGGTTTTGTTAATACAGAACTTATAGCAGCCTCTTTATTAGATATGGATTACCATGTGTTGGAAAGTCCTCAAATGGATAATCCCATTGAATTTGAAAATGAATCCATGGCTAAATATGGCTTGATACCCGAAATAATTTCCCGCTATCGCAGTCCTTACTTCCAACATATATTTGCATCTGCCGCTGGATATTCAGCTGGTTATTATAGTTATACATGGTCGGCGGTACTTGATGCTGATGCTTTTGAGCTGTTTAAACAAAAAGGAATATTTGATAAAGCTACCGCTCAATCCTTCCGTGAAAATATTTTAGAAAAAGGAAACACAGAAGATGTAGCCGTTATTTACAAGCGATTCAGAGGACAAGACCCTAACATTAAACCCTTGTTGAGAAATAGAGGATTGTTGGAAGATTAAAACACATAGCATTCACGTACTATTTTGTTGAATATGCTTGCTTGGTCTGAAATTATTATACGATTACTATTAGCCTCCTTGCTGGGGGGGCTAATAGGTTTAGAAAGAGAAAGAAAAGATTGGGCGGCGGGCTTGCGTACCCATATGATGGTTAGTGTAGGCTCCTGTTTGATTATGATAGTTTCCGCATTTGGTTTTGCTGATATTCTGGGAACAGAGCATGTAACTCTTGATCCTGCACGAGTTGCAGCACAGGTAGTGAGTGGAATAGGATTCATAGGTGCAGGTACTATTTTATTTCTCAAACAAGGAGTTGTTCGCGGATTAACTACAGCAGCAGGATTATGGACGGTTGCTGCCATAGGACTTGCCGTAGGTGGAGGATTGTATTTAGCAGCTATCGCTACTACAGTAATAGCTCTGATTATTTTGTGGGCATTGCAACCTTTAGAACATGTATATTTTAAAAAATTCAAGCAAAAAACATTAAAAATAGTTGCATATCAAAATTTTGAAGATAATGAATTACTGAAAATGCTGTTGAATATAAAAGATTTGAAAAACAAATCCTTTAGTTTTCAAAAAAATGAAGATGTTTTTGTATATGAAATAAAATTTGAAGGCACAGAGTTAAAAGAGTTAGAGTCCTTGATAAATCAATTGAAAAACAGTCCTTTAATTAAAGAAATTGATTGGGTATAGTTTGATAAATAAAGCAAAATCAAATTTTATATTTCATGTAAATTCGTTATCGTTTCATCAAAACTTATGAGTAATGTAGATAGAATTCATTATTTATAAGGATGAGGCAACTATAAAAAAAATGCTACTTTTGTGTGTGAAAAAAATAGGAAAATAACATAGAAAATATACAAAAAAAGATGAAATTACGTGCTTACAAATTACTTTTTATTTTTAGTATTCTTAGTATTTATCGTGTAAATGCCCAAGAAACGAAAAATCCTTTTTCATTTGAAACTATTTACTTAGGCGACTTTGCTTACAATAGTTTGGGAGGTATAAGCCAAGGATTTAATTATTTAGGCTTAGCCAACATACGAGTCAATTTTAATACCGAGGAAGCTGGTTTTTGGAAAGGAGGTGATTTATTGTTATGTTTGGCAAATACACACGGAGGAGAACCATCGTTGACACGAAGTGGCGAATATCAAACAGCCAGTAACATAGAAGCCGGAAACATAACATAT
This sequence comes from Bacteroidales bacterium, assembly GCA_012518765.1. Taxonomy (GTDB): domain Bacteria; phylum Bacteroidota; class Bacteroidia; order Bacteroidales; family WCHB1-69; genus UBA5266. The sequence continues at coordinate 259 of JAAYRN010000117.1, read as the reverse complement.
TTACATGAATTGTGGTTTAAGCAAAGTATCAAACAATTCGATATAATCATAGGATTACAAGATATATGCGAAGAATTGATTTTTAGTGAACATGCTGATATTTATCTAAATAGCTCATTTGGAACACCTCCTACTATAGCAGAAAATATACCTTCACCCATTTTTCCACTAACTGCCTTAGGCTTGCAAGTACACTATAATATAAGGGATAAATTCTTTATAAAAATGGCAGCTTTTGATGGCGTTCCCGATGATTTTT
>JAAYRN010000116.1 GCA_012518765.1 Bacteroidales bacterium | reverse complement strand
TTTGCTGTTTTTCACAAAAGTTGCAGAACCCATTACAATCTTTTGAAAAACTCCCCAAAATTATAATTATCCTTTTGTATATGCTAACGCAAGATGCTTTGTTGTTAGTATGTGAATGTTTTTTTCTCCGCAAAATATACCTGAATTGCAACTATTATTCTCCGCATTGTAGTTTTTTATACTTGCAGTTAGCTTAACGTATAGATACAACAAAATACACATAAATACTTTGAATATAGTTGATTGAGTGTGTTATACGGATTTTGTAAATTAGTTTTTTTACTTTTCACAAAAGTTGCAGAACCCATTACAACTTCTATGAAAATTTTCTCCAAAATTACATTTTTTTTCTTATTATTCCAAGTTAAGATGATTATTTTTCTATCTATCTACCTATCTATCACCTAATTGTTTTTTTAAATTAGCAGCAAATTAACTATTAGAATTTATTTTTCCCGTATTTTTATCAGTATATTCTTTGTTTTAAGTTTGGAAAAAGTCATGGAAAAGGAAGTTTTTTTGTTGTTTTTGGTTTAATTTTATTTAAACTGTTTGAGTTCGTGCCCTTTGTTTTGCATTACTAAGTAGCTGTTGTAGCTGAGCCAGTCGCCAGTATTGATGTAGCGCGAGTTGGTAGTAAGTTCAAAATCAAGCATAAAATGACGGTGCCCGAAAACGAAATAATCGTAATGTTCTGATTTTAACATTTTTTTACAGTAAACAATAATGGGTTCATTTTCTTCGCCTAAGAAATATCTATCTCGTTCAAGGTGAGCATTTCGACTTTTTAGAGAAACGGCTCTGGCTATGGCAAATGCCCATCGGGGATGTAGGGCTGCAAACAAACGCTGGTTTATTTTACGTCCGTAAATCCACTTAATTAGTCGGTAGCCAATATCTTTGGGGTCTAATCCATCTCCGTGTCCGAGATATACTTTTTTGTTGTTTATTAAAAAAGTGTGATTCCCAGTAAGTTGCGTCAATCCTATTTCTTGTTGTAAATATCCAAAATTCCACATATCGTGATTTCCCAAGAGGTAGTAAATTTGAATGCCTTTGTCTGCCAATTCGGCTAATTTTCCCAAAAAACGTATATTATCCCTGGGAACTACATCTTTGTATTCGAACCAAAAATCGAACACATCGCCTAAAAGAAATAAGTGTGTCGCTGTTGATTTGATGGAATCTAAAAATTCAACTATTTTACGCTCACGTATATCGCTTTCGGTTTTATGGGGTAAACCCAAATGAAAATCGGAAACAAAATAAACAACGCCGTTGATGGATTTCATGTTTGTATTAACTAAAAAGAGACGCAAAATATTGCGTCTCCTGAGTGTTTTATTTCATAATATCTATGCTGCGTTTAATGAAATTAGAAAGGGCTTCTCCTTTTAGCATTTGCTGCGAGAGCATTGCTAAATCTATCAGTTGTTTAGATAGGTTTTCGGCACGAGCCTCGTCTTTTTCGTTAAGTAACTTACTGATAAGTGGATGGTTAGCATTTACGCTCATGTTGGCTTTTTCCATATCCATTCCGAACATTCCCATTTCGCCTGTCATTTTTTGCATATCGCTCCAGCGTCTCAAAAATTCGGGTTTGGTTATATAAATAGGCAAATCAGTTTCTTGCATATTTTCGAGCGTAAGGGTAAACACATCTTTATTTATCGATTTTTCAAATAAATCTTTTAATTTATTTTGTTCTTCTTCGCTAAAACGAGAAGGCATACTGTCTTCTTTCTGAATGAGTTTATCTATTACATCGGCATCGATACGGCTAAAACTTGATTTTTCGAGTTTTTGTTCCAAGTAGTTGATAAAGTGCATGTCTAAAATTCCGTCCAAATCCAATACATCGTATCCTTTTTCTTTGGCGGCTGCCAATGGAGCAAATTGTTCTTCCTTATTGCTTGTGTATAAATACACTAAGGTTCCATTTTTATCTTTTTGCAGGCTTTCTATGTGCTTTTCGTATTCTTCTATGGTAAAATATCTATTATCAGTGTTTTTCAACAACATAAATTTTTTGGCTCTGTCGTAAAATTTCTCGTCAGAAAGAATACCATATTGTATAAATGTCTTAATATCATCCCATTTCGATTCAAAATCTTCGCGGTTGTTTTTAAACATTTCTTCTAATTTATCGGCTACTTTTTTAGAAATATGAGCTGAAATTTTCTTTACGTTGTGGTCGCTTTGTAAGTAACTTCTACTCACATTCAAGGGAATATCGGGCGAATCGATTACACCGTGTAGCAACATAAGAAACTCGGGAACAACACCTTCCAAATTATCTGTAATAAATACTTGATTGGAATAAAGTTGTATTTTATTTTTCTGAATATCAATTCGTTGTTTAGCTTTTGGAAAATAAAGAATGCCCGTTAGGTTAAACGGATAATCTACGTTGATATGAATGTTAAACAAAGGTTGCTCGAAAGTATAGGGATACAGTTCCCTGTAAAAATCTTCGTAATCTTCACTTTTGAGTTCCGAGGGAGTTTTTTTCCATAAGGGACTTGTATTGTTTATAATACGTGGGACTTCAATTTCTACTTCTTTTTCCTCTCCTTCGGGTTTTTCCCATTTTTTCTCATTTCCGAAACGTATGGGAACGGGTAAAAATTTTCCATATTTCTTTAAAATGTTCAAGATTTTATGCTCATCTAAAAACTCCTTGGCATCTTCCGAAATATGAAGAATAATATCAGTTCCTCTTTCTTCTTTTTTGTCTTCTTTTAATGTAAATTCGGTACTTCCATCGCATTTCCAGCGAACAGCAGGGGCATCTTTTTGATGAGATTTAGTTAAAATCTCTACCGAATCGGCGACCATAAAGGCGGAATAAAAACCAAGTCCAAAATGACCTATCAAATTGGCAGCGTCTACGCCTTTGTGTTTTTCTAAAAAATCGCTTGCTCCCGAAAAGGCAATGCTATTAATATATTTTTCAACCTCTTCGGCTGTCATTCCAATTCCTTTATCGGAAATAATCAGTTGTTTTTTCTTTGTATCTAATTTAACCTCAATGGTTAAATCGCCTAATTTGCTATCGGTTTTTCCCATAGAAACCAATGCTTGCAATTTGCTTGTGGCATCTACGGCATTTGAAACCAATTCTCTTAAAAATATCTCATTGTCAGAGTATAAAAACTTTTTTATGATTGGAAAGATATTTTCCGTCTGTACATTGATAGTTCCTTTTTGCATATCTTTATTATATTTTTTATTTTACACATAAAGGAAAGTCAAAAGTTATGCCACCCGAAAAATGTCTGCCAAACTGTCATTGTTCTATTTTTGTTTTTTGGGGTATTGTTTGCAAAAAAAAATTAACTTTGCACTTATTAAAAAACAATTGAAAAATGACAAAAAAAACCAACCTTAAAGTTGTTTTAATTGGTTCGGGAAATGTGGCTTGGCACATAGGTAAAGCAATGATTGATAATGAAATTGATGTGTTGCAAATTTACAGTCCACAGCATGCTTTTAAATTAGCAACCGAATGGAATATTCCCTATACCCATGATTTGTCCGCATTAAATGATTCTGCTGATGTGTATTTGTTTGCCATAAAAGACGACAGCTACCAAAAATTAGTAGCTCAATTCCCGTTTCGCAATAAATGTATGGTACATACCTCGGGAAGTGTAGATATAGATGTTTTTCAAGAGGTTACTAATTCTTATGGAGTTTTATACCCTTTTCAAACCTTTACAAAAAATGTAGTTCTACCTTTCGATCAAGTTCCTTTGTGTGTAGAAGCAAATGACGAAAAGACAGAAGAAAAACTTAAAAAATTGGCTCATATACTTTCAAGGAAACAATACGTAATAGATAGCCATACAAGAAGATATTTGCATTTAGCAGGAGTTTTTGCTTGCAATTTTACCAATGCCCTTTATGGGTTGGCTAAGGATATTACGGAAGAAAAAGGATTGGATTTTTCTATTTTACTCCCTTTAATCAACGAAACTGCCCGAAAAGTAAATCTAAGTTTTCCAGAGGAAGTACGAACGGGTCCAGCGGTGCGTAAAGATATGAAAATTATCGAAAAACACCTTCGTATGCTTGACGATGAAAAGGTGAAAAATGTATACAAACTTATTTCCGAAATTATAGCCGAAAAAACAACTTAGTTGTATGAGAAAAAATCAAATAACACCAAACAATATTATATACTCCCAAACGTTTGTTAAATTGTATAATTGCATATACTTGAATACTATAAACATATATCACATGAGAAAATATGGACTTTTATTCCTCTTTTTGTGGGTTATTCACAGTGGCGTTGTGGCACAATATCAAATCAATTATTGGGAAAACAAAAACATATACAGCGAAGGCAATTATGTAGAGGGGAAAGAGGACGGAATTTGGATGTATTATTATTCCAACGGAACCAAAAGAATGGAAGGAAAATACAAAGAAGGTAAACGAATAGGAAATTGGAAATCATGGTATTCAAACGGAGCGTTATGGTCTGATTTTCATCCCGAAACTGGAACATTTACAAGCTGGTATTCCGATGGGACAAAAGAAAGTAGCGGCTATTTTAAAGATTATATGAAAGATAGTGCATGGATATTTTATCATGAAAATGGAAAAATTAGCAAAAAATGCTTTTATGTAACCGACTCCTTAGAAGGATTATGTGAGGAGTTTCACCCCAATGAAGTCCGCTCTTTTAGAGGTTATTACCGAAATAACCAATTACAAGGAGTAGGTGTTTGGTGGTACGAAAATGGCAAAAAAGAAATGCAAGGCAAACTCCTTAATGGTTTACAAGACAGTGTGTGGATGTTTTTCCATGAAAATGGAAGATTAGGAAGTATAGGAAAATTTATTGAGGGTCTACAAGACAGTGTGTGGACTTATTACTATGAAACTGGACAAAAATGGAGAAACGGAAATTATGTTAGGGGATATCGCCAAGGAAATTGGATAGCTTGGTATGAAAATGGGAAAAAACAACGAGAAGGCAAATTTATCGATGATAAAGAAAATGGCTACTGGGTACAATGGTACGAAAACGGAAGAATTATGGACGAAGGATATTTTTGTAAAGGCGAAATGTGTGGAACATGGAAAGGTTTTTATCCCAATGGGATACAAAAGTATACTATTCAATATCAGAACAATAAAAAAAATGGGAAATATATTTACTACTGGGATAACGGAAAACTGAGAAGCAATGGAGCTTACAAAAACGATAGTAAAACAGGAAAATGGGTAGAATATTCCCAGTTGGGAAATAAATTAGAAACAGGAAAATATGTATCCAATCAAAAAGAGGGAACCTGGTCTTTTTTTGGAAGAAGGGGAGAGTTGGTACGTAAACAAAAGTTTTCCAAACATTTACCTAATGGTAAATTTGTAGAATACTACGCCAACGGACGAAAACAAAGCGAAGGTGCTTATAATAATTTGATAAAAATCGGAACCTGGACTTTTTATGACGATAAAGGAAAAATCATATATCAAGTTCAATATAAAAATGGACAGCAACATAAAATATTGATAGACGAAAAAACTCCAAATTTGAAAAAAAGATAAAAAATGCCTATCATTCAACAGTTTATAATGCGTTTTCCTGAAAAAAAATCTTCATTAGATTTGTCTTTAATCGAAAGAAAAATCAATATTATTTCTTTGGGTTGTTCCAAAAATACGGTAGATTCGGAACAATTGGCATACCAATTGAAAATGAACGATTTTAAAGTTGTTTTTGAATCAAAAAAACACCTACCTATAAGCATTATAAATACCTGCGGATTTATACAAGACGCAAAAGAACAATCTATTGAGATTATATTAGATTGTATAAAAGCCAAATCGGAAGGAAAAATTAAAGTATTGATTGTTTTTGGCTGTTTGTATCAACGCTATAAAGAAGAATTAGCTACGGAGCTACCCGAAGTTGACGCTTTTTTTGGCGTTCACGATGCAGATGGAATTGTTAATTATTTACAAGCAGAATTTAATTCTGATTATCTAAAAAATAGATTGTTAAGCACTCCTTCTCATTATTCTTATTTAAAAATTTCGGAAGGATGTAATCATCGCTGTTCTTTTTGTGCCATTCCCAACATAAGAGGAAAATATGTTTCCAAACCCTTGGAACAACTAATCAACGAAGCCGAAATAATGGCTCAAGAAGGAGTAAAGGAACTCATTTTGATAGCACAAGATTTGACCTATTACGGCATAGATTTATACAAAAAATCACAACTGTCAAAACTGTTGAAATCCTTGCTTAAAATCCAAGAAATAGATTGGATACGATTACATTATGCTTATCCTTCTACCTTTCCTTTGGATATATTAGATGTCATGAATGAAAACGAAAAAGTATGCAAATACCTTGATTTACCTTTGCAGCACATCAACGATGATATTTTGCATTCTATGAAACGAAATACCACGGAAAAAGAAATCCGTAGTTTGATAGATACCATTCGTAAAAAAGTTCCCGATGCAGCTTTACGAACTTCGTTTATAGTGGGTTATCCAGGTGAAACAAAAAAGATTTATCGTCAATTAGAGGCATTTATCAATGAAATAGGATTTGACAGATTGGGTGTGTTTACCTATTCACACGAAGAAAAAACAGCAGCTTATTTGTTAAAAAACACCATTTCAAAAAGAGAAAAAGAAAGCCGAAAAGAAAATTTAATGTTTTTACAGCAAGAAATATCTTTGACAAAAAACACCCAAAAAATAGGAAGTATTTATAAGGTTTTAATTGATACTGAAAATAAAACACATTATATAGGACGAACAGAATTTGACTCTCCCGAAGTGGACAACTTAGTTTATGTTTCCAAAAAAGCAATAAAATGCGATATAGGAGGTTTTTATTCTGTGAAGATAACAAAGGCAGAAGCTTTTGATTTGTATGGAGAGGTAGTTGAAATATGAAATTTAAGAAAAGAAGCATGAAAAACACCCCAATCGTTTTAATTCTATTTACTGTATACATTATGTCGTTTACAAGTTGCCTCAAAGACATGACTATTCCCGTATATTTTCAAATAGATTCTGTCGATTTTTCGGCAGATTACATTACGTATGGAACAGCATCTCACAAGATTACAGATGTTTGGGTTACGGTAAATGGTGTCAGTGTAGGAGTATATGAATTGCCAGCTAAATTTCCGGTATTAACAAGTGGAAAAGTTAAACTTCAATTTTCACCCGGTATCATGATGGATGGAATTTCATCTCGACGACCCTCTTATCCCATGTATACATCTTGTTTTGAAACAGTTGATTTAGATGTTGATACAGTTTATTCTTTTCGTCCGTCTTTTACCTATGCCGATTATGTAGACTTTGCATTCAAAGAGGATTTTGAAGATGCAGGTTTGAAATTTACAGCCATAGAAAGCAGTCCGCCGCTTGAAAAAACGGGCGACCCAAAAAATGTTTTTTATCACAAAGGAGAAATAAATAATTACTCAGGAAAAATATCTATTTTGGATACAGGCAGCAGTTTTTTTGAAATCATAACCAACGATGCCTACGAGCTTAAAAACACCAATACACAATATTGTTTTATTGAATTGAATTATAAAATGGATATACCTGAAAATGATAATATTAATGTAGAAGTAGGGTTGTATGTTAATACCATTACGGATCAAAAAGTACAGCGTCCGTTGATAAAAATAAAACAATCGCCTACATGGAAAAAAATGTACATTAATGTAACCGAAGCCATGCACGAGCAAAGTGCTTATATGAAAGATTTTACAGTATACATCAAAGGAACCACCAAGGCAGGAGTATCCGCTACCTGCTTTTTCGATAACATAAAATTAGTATATATACCGCTTTAAGTATGAGAGAAATGAATAAGAAAAAACAAACCAGTATTTACGTCCTATTAGACGTATTGGCTGCTATTATTACGTGGTTTTGTTTTTTTTCCTATCGCAAATTTAACGAACCTTCTTATCACTCGGTAGAAGAAATTTACCGAGCCATATTTACCGATTATAAATTTTATTTGGGTATTACATTGATACCTTTATGTTGGGTGATTTTATACACAATTACAGGAAATTACCGTTCTGTGTATCGAAAATCACGCATCAAAGAATTGGATACAATTTTTAGAACTACCTTCATTGGGTCTATTGTTTTATTTTTTGCCATCATACTCGATGACCACATTGTAAATTATACCGACTACATCAAACTTTTTGCTTTATTGTTTGGTTTGCAGTTTTTTACAACCAGCTTGTTTCGTTTTATTGTAATTACCATAACCAATAACGCCATACATGCGGGCAAATTAGGGTTTAATACCATATTAATAGGTAGCGGAAAAGTTGCCGTTGATTTGTACCAAACCATTAAAAATCAGAAACAACATTCGGGAACCAAATTTGTGGGGTTTGTGTATGTAAACGGAGAAGACAGATCGGAAATAGAAGAGGTACTTCCTTGCTTAGGACATTATTCCGATTTATCACAGTTGATCAAAAACAAACGTGTTGATGAATTAATTATAGCTATAGGAAACGGACAAAGGACTTATTTAGAAAAGATTTTTTCGGTCATAGATGTAGAAAATATTTTAATAAAAATACTGCCCAATACCGAAGATTATATATTGGGAACGGTAAAAAACACAGCCATTTTTAACGAACCACTGATTCAAATTAATTTGGATTTTATGCACCCTTTGTGGCAAAAAATCATAAAAAGAGGGATGGATATTACACTGTCTTTGTTTTTTATTATCTTATTTGCACCCTTGTATCTAATTCTGTATATAGGAGTTAGAAAGTCATCGCCAGGACCTATTTTATTTAAACAAGAGAGAATAGGTTATAAAGGAAAACCTTTTCATATTATAAAATTTCGCTCCATGTACGTAGATTCTGAAAAAGAAGGTCCTCAATTATCCAGCGAAAATGACGAAAGAATTACCAAATTTGGACGCTTTATTCGAAGAACACATTTTGACGAATTACCACAATTTTTCAATGTGTTGAAAGGCGACATGTCGTTAGTAGGTCCTCGTCCTGAACGTCAATATTATATAGATCAAATCGTACAAATAGCACCGCATTATCGCTTGTTGCTACTTGCAAAGCCAGGATTGACATCGTGGGGGCAAGTTACTTATGGATATGCCGAAAATGTAGAACAAATGGTCGAAAGATTGAAGTTTGATATGATGTATATAGAAAATATGTCTTTGTTAGTCGATATTAAAATATTGTTTTACACAGTAGTAGCAGTACTACGTTTAAAAGGTAAATAAAAAAATAAAATAACCGTAAAAAAGTACAATAAAAATGTGTATTTTTGCAAAAAAATAAAATAACTATGATAAAGTTCATTGTATCCAGTCAACTATTGGCTAAGAATTTACACCATGTAAACGGTATCCTTACCACAAATAAAAGTGTACCCATTGTTGAAAATATATTGTTTGTAATTGAAAATTCTTCTTTAACTCTCATAGGTACCGACCTTGAAACTACCATTACAACTAAGGTAGAACTGTCAGAGTCTGACGGAGATGGAAGTATTGTAATTCCCGGTAAATTAATTGTTGAAACCATCAGTTCCTTGCCTGATGTGCCTGTTATTTTTACGGTTAACGATGATTATAGCATAGAAGTATCGGCAGGGGAGGCGTTTTATAAACTAATGGGTTTCGATGCCGAACAATTTCCTCAGGTAAAAGAAGTAGAAGATGAACAAACTTTTAAAATGCCTGTGGATGTGTTGGTTAATGGAATTTCTCGAACAGCTTTTGCTACAGGAAATGCCGAAATACGCCCGGTAATGGCAGGAATTTTTTGCCAATTAAGCCCCGAAGGAATTACATTTGTAGCAACAGATGCTCATCGATTGGTGAAATATCATAATAATACGGTGAAAATAGACAAGGAAGCAGCCTTGATTATTCCTAAAAAACCCTTGTTGCAATTGAAAAATATATTGCAAAATACAGATGAAACCATGGAGGTGAGTTTTAGCGAATCTCGCATTCGTTTTACCTTGAATACAATCACAGTTACCACCAAATTGATTGAAGGAAAATATCCTAATTACGAAGCTGTTATTCCTAAAAACAACACCAATGTACTGCAAGTAGAACGTCAAAATCTATTGCAAAAAATAAGAAACATTACTTTATACGCCAATCAATCAACCTATCAGGTTCGCTTGAAAATAGAAGATACAAAACTGACATTAACAGCCGAAGATATCGATTATTCGACCAAAGCTACAGTAAATTTACCCTGTGTTTTCGAAGGAGAAGAAAGTGAATTTGAAATAGGATTTAGCTCTAAATTCTTACAAGAAATACTAAGTAATTTGATGACCAAAGATGTGGTGTTTAAATTTTCACATCCCACGGGAGCTGGATTGGTGTTTGAAATGAAAGACCAACCCGACGAAGAAGATGTTTTGATGCTTATAATGCCTTTGATGCTAAATAATTAAGCATTGTAAAATATATAAACAAGAAAAGGACTGTAATAAACAGTCCTTTTCTTTGTAAACCCAAATTACGAAAAAGAAAAATACAATTATAAAACATTGATATTTTTCTAATGGGTAGCGTTAGAGATATTTTATTCCAAAAAACAAGTCGAAATTTGTTGTTTTTTTTGAAAAATTAAATAGCTTAATATTAATTGTTTCTGTATTAGGCAAATAAAAACAGAAAAATAAACAAAATTTATATAATAAAATAAAGTTAAATACTGTTGTATTAATATAGTAGGGTTGAAATGTTTTTTTTATTGAAAATTTTAAATAATAAGTAGTATGAGAAATTTTATTTTTTTAATCATTGCCTTTATGGCAAGCATGAGCCTGAGTACAGCTCAAAATTACGTAAACCTGAGTTTCACTGCTAAGATGCAGGACGACAGTTTTCAAGCTTTAGATAGTGTGAAAATTCTTAATGTAACCCGCGGATGGGAAGAAACCATTTATTATCCCGATACCGTATTACAACTAATTAACAGTGTGGGTATAACTGAAGCGGAAAATATCGGATTCTGGGTATATCAAAACATGCCCAATCCCTTTGAAGTATCGACAGAGGTAAAAGTTCAACTGCCAATGGATGAAAATATTACTCTTACTTTGTACGATGTAAGCGGAAAACAATACGCTTTTTATTCGGGAAATCTGACAAGTGGACTTCATACATTTACGCTGCAAGTAAGAGTAGCACAAATGTATATCCTACATGTAAAGACGTTGCAGGGAGAACAAAATATTAAATTATTAGCAACCAAAGGCTCGGATGTTTGTCAGCTTTCTTACGCCCATGCTGTGTCA
>JAAYRN010000115.1 GCA_012518765.1 Bacteroidales bacterium | reverse complement strand
CGACAGTTTTTGTTTTGATATAAATATAAAAAATCGTATCCTTGTAGCAATTGGTATGAAAATTCAGTAAACGAAATTCCTGTTTCTATGCGTTTTTTTACCGAATCTTTTGCCATCATATAGTTTATAGTCAAATGCTTGCCTATATCTCGAATGAAATTAAGAAAAGTATAATCTTTGGTCCAATCGTAGTTATTGAGTATTTCTGCTTTATTTTCTACTCCTTCAAAATCAAGAAAACGTAGCAATTGTTTTTTTATGCCGTTTAGGTTATGTTCTATGTCGTCTACGGTTAATAATTTTCGTTCTTCCGATTTAAAAGAGGGGTCTCCAATCATCCCTGTAGCTCCTCCAACTATTATAAGAGGCTTATGTCCAAATCGTTGCAAATGCTTCAACAACATAACACTTGCCAAGTGTCCTATATGCAATGAATCAGCCGTAGGGTCTATGCCCACATAAGCCGAAATTTTTTCTTTCTGCAACATTTCTTCCGTTCCGGGCATTATATCATGTAGCATGCCCCTCCATTTCAATTCATTTACAAAGCTCATCTGTCAAAAAATATAGGTTACAAATGTACTAAAAATTTTAAAACAATTTATTTTTTTCGCAAAAATAAAAACCAATTCATAATATATTGTTTATTAGATTGTAAATGTTTATACATGTTTTCTTTTACGTGAAACATGTTTATAAGTTATACTAACGAGGAATCTAAATACAAACTTGGTGTTTGTAAGTTTCTTTAACACAAAAAGGTTTTTCAAAAACTCTCTCCACTTTTTAGCGTACTTTTTATAGTTGTTTTGTGAAATTAATTTTTCCGAAGGTTGAAGTGTTTTTTTATTCCAAACGATATTTTCTATTTTTTCTGATATTTTTTCTACAGGTATAGGTTTGAAATTGTGGGGCATTAAGTAGCGATTCGTAAGTGAATTTAATACTTGATAGGCTTTATATAGATCTGTTTTTTTGAAATGATATGCTACTTCCTCAAAATCAATCTGATTATAATGTTTATCTACAAACAAAGCCCAATCGCATAAATGCCTCAATGCCACATTAGAAGTCAACAAATGAGACGACATGTGTGCTGCTAAATAATAAGCATTGAAGGTTGGCGATGGGTAATAAACGACTTGATTGCCTATATTGCTTTGTTCACAAAATGTGAGGTGTATGTGTTTTTTTAATTGAGTTTCTAAATATTTATTTTTTCGTAGGTATGGATTATCCGTTAAAAACCATTCATGATTTTCTATCAAAGTATGTTGAAAGTTGAAAACGGTATGCTTAGGATTTACAGAATCTCCTCTCAGCACTTTTATCCCTTTTTGTTCAATGATTTGATTTCCTTTTTCAAAGTCATCGAATAAATAAATGTCTATATCTCCTCCTTCCCTATGCGATGGACTGGGATAATAGATAGACAGTCCTATTCCTTTAAGTATCAAAACATGTAGTTGGTGATGATTGTATATTTCAAGTAAGTTTTTTGCTGTTTGATATTGTTTTTGATAACGCAGTTCCATTGCTTCTACGTTGGCTGCCCACGCATACAATATTTTTTTTTCAATTTTTAGTTCTTCAATATTATGCATTAACCCATCGTAAGCAACGCCCATAACTCCCTGTTTAGATGAGCTTTTAAAAATAATATCCCAATCTATTTTTCTTGTATTTTCAAATAAGTGAATAGGCAGGCTTGTATTCCACAATCCGCTTTGAGTCAAAGCCAATAAGCGTTTATCGTTTAGGTTCATTTCGTTTATTTTTGATTATTAATAAAAGCCTGTATTTGATTGTTTTTACAACAAACCATAAGTAAAAATAAATCTTTCTATAAATTGATTGACAATCTATTGTCTTCCCATTCTGCTTTTTTACTTGCTGTAATAAAGCTATCACTTCTTGGGTTGAAATTTTTTCGGTATGCTGATATACGGCGTCTCCTTGTAATGTTAACTTATTTTTTTTCTTGCAAATAATTCTATGTAAAAGAAAATTGTTTTTGTATGTAAACAATACAACATCTCCTATTTTTAATTTATGTTGATTTACAGGAATTAATGTAATAATATCGCCTTCATGCAGCATAGGAGTCATGCTTTTGCCTTTTACGCGTAACGACACCGATTTTCCGTCGGCTATTTCTTTTTCTACGTAAGAAAAAAATACATTATTTTCTATTTCTTTCATCTTTTTAAATTTTCAAAAATAGCAGAAAATGAAACCGATACACTGTCCAAATCGGGCAAACAATATAGTGTAAAAATGGGTGTTTCTATTAAAATTGACGATAAAATTTCACTGATATTTTCAGACAATCGTTTATCGTGAGCAAACATAGGCGGACAAGATGGATACACAGCTGCTAAAGCCTCCAACTTATTTAATTTTTTTATGGTATTTTGCTTAGCTTGTACAATGCGTACCATACCCGCTATGGGATAGGATTCATTTATGTAATATGCTGATTTTCCGCTCCACATAGAACCAAATGCCATGGGTTTTCCATTTATTATTCGCACAATGGGACTGTCGTCGTTTAAAACAAAAGAACCTTTGATGTGTTTTTGCCACAGATGTGTATGCGTACTTTTCCCCGTGCCTGATTCTCCAAGGAACAATATTGCTTGATTTTGATAAACTATAGTCGAGGCGTGAATGGCTACTGTATTTTCATTCAAAGTAGCAATTCCGTATATCAGCCATAACAAAAACTGAAAATCATATATTTCCGTTTGTTCTTGAGAAGAAAAATTCGTCAAAAATACAGTATTATTATTTTCAGAAACAATCAATAAGGCATCTTTTTTATCTTTAAATTCCAATCTGATTAAATATTCATTTTTGCATTGAAAAATCTCGCATACTGAATTTTCATATTCAAAAACAGATATTTTTTTTCTTTGGGAAAACAAATCGGGCTTATGACTCCAATCTTCTAAATGGCTGTCTAATACGACGGTAAATTTTTCCTCTGTATTTGAATTATTTATCGTTTGGAAAGGATGACCGCATGTAAAATGTTTTTGAAAAATCTGCGGTGCTTTTCCTCTGATAGTAAATCTGTGATTGGCAACTATATAATCCATTTTATTCCCCTATATTTATAATTCTATTACAACATGACAAGGAACTTTCTCTATGGGCTATCATTAAAATAGTTAAACTTTTATCATATTCGGCTATGTTTCTGATAGTTTGCTGTATTTCTTGCTCTGTTTTCAAAT
>JAAYRN010000114.1 GCA_012518765.1 Bacteroidales bacterium | reverse complement strand
TAGCCATAAAAAATAAAGACATTATTTTATGAAAAGTAGATGCAAAATCACATTTTTTTTAGTTTTAATACTTTCATTTTCATGTTCAAATAGTGGTAAAAAACCCGATGCCTATGGTTTGTTCGAGGCAGACGAAATCATTGTTTCAGCCGAAGGAAATGGAAAAATAATCGATTTAGACTTAGAAGAAGGACAAAGTTTGGTAGCGGGTCAACACATAGGACTTATAGACACGTTACAGCTGTATTTACAAAAGCAGCAACTCAATGCACAAATAGAGGGAACTTCGGTTCAAATGGCAGATATTCCTAAGCAGGTGAGGGCTTTACAAGAGAAACTTACCGGTATGATGAACGAGAAAAAACGCCTGCAAAGCTTAATACAGTCCAAGGCTGCCACTAATAAACAAATGGATGATTTGAATACAGAAATACAAGTTACGCGTAGTCAATTAGATGCTACACGTTCTAACCTAAGCGTACAAAACGAAAGTGTATTGTCGCAAATAGATGCCATGCGGTATCAGGTAATGGCATTGGAAGATGCTATACAAAAGTCGTTGATTACAAGCCCTATCAAAGGGGTTGTGCTAAAAAAATACATTAATAAATTTGAATTTATCAGCACAGGTCGTCCTATATTTAAAATTGCCGATGTGTCGAAAATGACATTAAAAGTATATGTAACCGAGGATCAATTATCTGATTTGAAATTAGGCGATACTTGTAAGGTACGTATAGACAAGAAAAAAGGAAAATTAAAAACGTATCAGGGTTGTATAACATGGATTTCCGATGAATCGGAATTTACTCCCAAAATGATTCAAACTAAAAACGAGAGGGTAAATTTAGTGTATGCGGTTAAAATCAGTGTTAAAAACGATGGAGGAATCAAAGTAGGTATGCCCGGAGATGTTGTTTTTAACTAAACTCAAACGCCTGAGATGGAAGTAATTAAAAGTGAAAATATATCTAAAACTTTTGATAAAACAGAAGCCTTACAGCAAGTCTCCCTATCCATTAATAGAGGAGAACTATTTGGACTTATAGGACCAGACGGAGCAGGTAAATCCACTTTTTTTAATATTTTAGTTACTTTACTCAATCCCGATAGTGGGTGTGCTACCATTGACGGTTATGATTTAATAGCTGATTATCAAGAAATAAGAAGAATTATAGGCTATTTACCTGGACAATTTTCATTGTATAAAGATTTGAGTTGCATTGAAAATCTTGAATTTTTTGCCACTTTATACGGCGAAAGTATAGAAAAAAATTATGATTTAATCAAACCTATTTGGGAGCAATTACTTCCTTTTCAAGACCGCTTAGCTGGTAATTTGTCGGGAGGTATGAAACAAAAATTAGCCTTATGTTGTGCTTTGGTACACAGACCTGTAGTTCTTGTTTTAGACGAACCAACCACAGGAGTAGATCCCGTGTCTCGCTATGAATTTTGGGAAATATTGAAAACCTTAAAAAACGAAGATATTAGCGTTTTGGTGTCCACCTCTTACATGGACGAAGCCTCTTTGTGCGACCGCATTGCTTTGATACAAAAAGGGAAAATACTCAATGTAAATACCCCTTCGCAAATTCTTTCCGAATTTAAGGGAAATTTATATGCCATTTACACCCATGAAATATATAAATTATTGTTGTTGCTGAAAGAAGAACAACAAATAGAAAACTCCTATGCGTCAGGACAACAAGTAAATGTAGTAATGAACGATAGCAAGGGAGTTGCGTTTTTAGAAAAATATTTACAAGACAATCAGATAAGCTACAACAGCATAAAACCTATTCAACCCAATACCGAAGATTGTTTTATACAACTCATGTACTCACAACCAGAAATACTATAAAATTATGACAAAAGACTATGGTTCATTAATTCGTAAACTGCCCGATTTTCCTCAAAAAGGAGTTGTATTTCAAGATATAAATCCTTTGTTAGTCAATTGGAAAGCCTTGCAAGCAGCTTCTAACGATTTGGCTATGGATATTGACATCATCATGCCTTATTCTACCAAATTAATAGCCATCGAAGCCCGTGGTTTTATCATGGGAGGCATAGTGGCTACTTTGTTAAACGCGGGACTTGTTCCCATTCGTAAAAAAGGAAAATTACCCAATTACGACAGCTTGCGTTCCATAGAATATCAGTTGGAATACGGTACAGATGAATTGGTTATGGACATGTCTCTGCTAAATTATCACGATAAAATTGTTGTTTTCGATGATGTGTTAGCTACGGGAGGAACGGCTGAAGCGGCTTATAAATTATTGGAAAAAGAAGTAGAAAAAGGAAGTTTTGCTCCTTTAAATCCTGATAATATTTGTTTTGCTTTTCTGTTGGAAATTGATTCCTTAAAAGGAAGAGAATATCTTAGTAAGCAAACCAAAATCCCAAGCGAAAATATTATTTCTCTGATACATGCTTGATTTTATCATCAAATGAAGTTATGTAAATAAAAAAAGCAGTTGTTTAAACAACTGCTTTTTTGCTCCCCCTGCTGGACTTGAACCAGCGACCCTCTGATTAACAGTCAGATGCTCTAACCAACTGAGCTAAGGAGGAATTTTCCTTTACGCTTTTATGTAGCGTTTTTTGGTGAATGCAAAATTATATATTTTTTTTATACAAAAAAGGTTTTTCTGAAATATTTTTCTGAAATATTATTTAGTTGATTTGCAATGAATTAAAAAAATGTTTTTTAGTTTTGTACAAATAATAGCTGTTAGTTTTAGAAAAATAATGTACTTTTGTGCATCAGTAATCATAATGTTTAACCGATAAATCAACGCAGGTGAATGCCATTCAAATAAGATCGATTCGAAAACAAATCAAAATTTTTGAAAAAAAAGACTCTTTTGTTCCTTCTTTTATTCCTATTTTAACACAATCGATGAGTGTGTGTATATTGTGTGAATACCAGAACGATGATCAAATTAGGAATATATTAGATGCTATTAATCAATACCAAGGTCGATTAAAGCGAATACGCTTGTTAGTTTATGTTCCGCTCAAAAAAAATCCACCTGTTTTGGAAAGAAGTTTGTTTATTGAACCCATTACAAAAAACGATATAAATTTTTTTGGAAAACTAAAAGAAGAAGCTAAAGAAAACTTGCAATCTAATCATTATGATATGTTTATCAATTCAATAACAGGTAGTAATACATTGTTGTCTGATTTTTTTTCCATACATTTAGATGCTGATTTTAAAATTACGCGTTCGGAAGAAAGTTGTCGTATTTATCATTTAACGCTACCGTTAGAGCCCGATGCTTCGTTTATTTATTATTTGGAAACAATTGAAAAATACACCAATAGACTCAACGGAAAATAATTAAAGGAAATACTAAATTGAATAGAAATATTTTATATTTTTGCTCTCATTTTTTAAGATAAAAATAACAAAGAAAAACTTCATAATTTAATTATTCATACTATAAACATAAATACATGGAAAATAGTCTAAATACTACCTCCGTTCACAACGAACAGACGGAACAATCACAGGAAAACATACATCCTCAAACAAACACTCCAACAGAAGAACCCCAGTTAGAAACAACGGAAGAAGTTTCAAGTCAGGAAAGTAAAATAGAAGAGCCTGTGGCTAATATTACAGAAAATCAAGTTGTAGAAAACCCCACCTCAAACGAAAACCAAGTCATTTCATCGGACGAAAACCTACAAACAGAATCAAATGTGGATGACGATGTAGAAGAGGATGAAGATGAAGATTTGGAAGAGAACACAGAAATTCCAGACGATATGTACGATGATTTCTCAAAAGAAGAAGTCGTTGCTACTTTGGAAGAGGTAGTGAAAGAAAAGGACATTAATAAAATAAAAAAACAGGTGTCTTTATTAAGATTAAAGTATACCAACATTGTTAGGGAAGAAAGGGAGCAAAAACTTGCTGAAGATTTATCCTCAGAAGAAGAAAAAAGTGATGATGCCCAGCAGGAAATAATTGCAAACAAAGCCCTTAACGAGCGTTTCCAAAAAGCATTTACCATATACAAAGAAAACAAACAGCTGCACATAGAGCAATTAGAGCAGCAAAAATTACAAAACTTAGAAGAAAAGAAAGCCTTATTGGAAAACCTCAAAGAGCTGATTGATTCAAACGAATCCTTGAAAAGTATTTACGATAGCTTTAAAGAAATACAAGAAAAATGGAGAGATATAGGTCCTGTTCCTCAAAACGATACTTCGGAGTTATGGCAAAATTATCATTTTTACGTAGAGAAATTTTTCGATAAAGTTAAAATAAACAAAGAGCTCAAAGAGCTTGATTTAAAAAAGAATTTAGAACAAAAAATAGCGTTGTGTGAAAAAGCAGAAGAATTATTATTAAATCCTTCTGTATACAAAGCTTTTAGCATTTTACAGCAATACCATGCTCAATGGAAAGAAATCGGAGCTGTTCCCGAAGATAAAAAGGAAGAAATATGGTTGCGTTTCAAAGATGCATCGGATCGTATAAATCAAAAACGAAAAGAACATTACGAAAATCTTTTGAAAGAGCAGGAAAGTAATTATCAAGCAAAATTAGCCTTGTGTAGTAAAGCTCAAGAAGTTACCAATATAGATTATTCGTCTATCAAGCAAATTAATGCAGCAAGTAAAGAAACCTCCGAATTGCTCAAAACATGGAAAACCATAGGAGCTGTTCCCAAGCAACACAACGAGGAAATATGGGAGAGATTCAAAGGTACTTTAGATGTTTTTTATGAAAACAAAAAACAATTTTTTGCTAAGTTGAAAAGTGAACAGCTTGATAACTACAATAAAAAACTCAACCTTTGTATTCAAGCAGAAGCCATTGCATTGAGAACCGACTGGCGAAAAGCTACCGATGATATATTAAAGATTCAAAAAGAATGGAAAACCATAGGAATTGTCAACAGAAAGCAATCGGAAATTTTGTGGAAACGCTTTCGTAAGGCTTGCGACGATTTTTTTACCGCTAAAGAAGAATATTTTAAAAATATAGAAAGCCACGAAAAAGAAAATCTTGCTTTAAAAGAAGCCCTAATACAAAAGGTAAAAGACACTCCTGTAGTTGATTCCAAAGAGGAAAACTTAGAAATAATTAAAAATTTTCAACGCGAATGGACAGCAATAGGCTACACACCTATCGCTGATAAAGAGCGACTGTGGAAAGAGTTTCGGGCAGCCATCGACCAGCGTTTTGAAAAACTAAACATGAAAGCTGAAGATATTAAAAAGATTCAATATCAACAACATATAAAAAATATCTTAGAAGACGATAACTCTTCGGAAGCCCTACGTAGGGAAAGACGATTTTTGCAAAACAGAATTACTAAATTGACAGAAGACGTAATTTTGTGGGAAAATAATCTTGGCTTTTTTGCAAGCTCAAAAAATGCCGATTTATTAAAAGCAGAATTTGAAACCAAAATTACAAAGGCAAAAGAAGAGGTAAAACAATTAGAGTCTAAACTAAAATTACTAAAAGGAATCAAATAAAAACATTTAAAGTCAACCTATTATGTCAACAGAAGAAGAAAAAATCAAAGGATTACCCGAAAATGCATATACGGAATTAAAGCCGGGAGAAACCTATAAACCCATACTTTTAAGCGATAAAAAATACCCAGAAATTAATGGATGGACTGTGTTTTGGGGTATTATTATGGCTATTGTTTTTTCGGCAGCTACGGCTTATTCGGGTTTGCGTTTTGGTCAAGTTTTCGAGGCAGCTATTCCCATTGCTATCATAGCCGTAGGAGTATCTACCATTGCTAAACGCAAAAGTGCATTGTCTGAAAATGTGATCATTCAGTCTATAGGAGCCAGTTCAGGTGTGATAGTAGCAGGAGCTATTTTTACACTGCCAGCTATTTACATACTCAAAGAAACCAATCCCGAAATGCACATCGAAGTCAATTTTATACAAATCTTTTTTGCTTCGTTGTTTGGAGGGTTTTTGGGTATTTTGTTTCTGATTCCTTTCCGAAAATACTTTGTTTCGGATATGCACGGAAAATATCCTTTCCCAGAAGCTACCGCTACAACCGAAATATTGGTGTCGGGTGCTAAAGGTGGAAATCAAGCTAAGCTATTACTAATTAGTGGATTGATTGGAGGTGCTTATGATTTCTTTATCACTACATTTCAGTTTTGGGCTGAAAATATTTCCAGCCGTATGTCGGCTTTTGGAAGTAAAATAGCCTCTGAATATAAGTTTGTTTTTCACATGAATGGCAGTGCTATTTTGTTGGGAACAGGCTTTTTGATAGGTTTAAAATATGCTGCTATTATTTGTGCGGGGTCTTTTCTGTCGTGGTGGTTTATAGTTCCGCTTTTAGGGCAGTATGGAATAACTCCCGAAGGAGTGATGATGAGTACATTAGAACCCGAAATGATTTTCACTAAGTATGTACGATTGATAGGAATAGGTGGTATTGCCATGGCAGGAATTATAGGCGTTATCAAATCATCGAAAGTTATTAAAACATCGTTTGGCTTAGTATTTAAAGCAGGTAAAGATTCTAAGGATGAATCACAACAAATCATGCGTACCCAAAGGGATATATCTATGAAAATTATTCTTTTTGGATTCTTAGCTGTAGCAGCCATGATGGTTATATTCTTTTTATTTGGAGGTTTACAAATGAATATTCTGCAAGTAGTTGTAGGAGTTTTGGTGGTTTTTATATTTGCATTTTTATTTACTACTGTAGCTGCAACGGCTATTGCTACTGTTGGAACCAATCCCGTTTCGGGTATGACCATGATGACATTAATATTATCATCTTTTATTCTATCGGCAGTAGGACTACAAGGAGCAACGGGTATTGTTACTGCGTTGGTAGTGGGAGGTATTGTTTGTTCGGCATTGGCAATGGCTGGAGGTTTTATTTCCGATTTGAAAATAGGTTATTGGATAGGTTCATCGCCTTTCAAACAACAGAGTTTTAAGTTTTTAGGAGCATTAGTCTCTGCCCTAACGGTAGGATTTGTTATTATGATTTTATCCGAAACTTACGGATACAATGCAGAGCAAGGAGGTTTGGTAGCTCCTCAGGCAAATGCTATGGCAGCTATTATTGAACCGCTTATGTTTGGTGGAAACACCCCTTGGTTGTTATATATCATTGGTGCTGTATTGGCTATTATCTTAGATAGAATCGGAATCCCAGCATTGGCATTTTCTTTAGGAATGTTTATTCCTTTGGCTTTAAACGTACCTCTATTAGCAGGAGGCTTTATTGCGTGGTTATTGGGAACGAGAAGTAAAGATGAAAAACTAAATAAATTACGTAAAGATAAAGGTACACTGTTAGCCTCGGGACTGATGGCAGGAGGTGCTATTATGGGCGTGGTGAGTGCTATTTTACGATATGCTAATATACCCTTATCCATGAGCGATGCCTATAAAAATACTTCTATTTTTAATGTATTAGCTATTGTCATGTACATCGTTTTATGCGTGTATTTGATTTGGCATTCGTTAAAAGTAAAAGAAGAGGCAGAATAAATGAAAACCGATAATACAGATACTTATAAAACTATTAGTAAAAAATCAGAAGGTTTATATCGGGATAAAGGAAGTCGTTTTATCAGCTTTCTTTATCCCGTTCAATCGGAAGAGGAAATTAAAAATATACTAAGTGCCATTAAAAAAGAATATTACAATGCAACTCACCACTGTTACGCCTATACAATCGGACATGTAGATATACCCGAATACCGCATGAATGACGACGGCGAACCATCAGGAACAGCAGGAAAACCTATTTACGGACAGCTACTTTCTTACGATTTAAAAGATGTGTTAGCTATAGTAGTACGGTTTTTTGGAGGTGTAAAACTTGGCACTTCTGGTTTAATAAATGCTTACAAAACAGCCACACAAATTGCCATAGAAAATGCTTCTATTGTTGAAAGAAAAATAAAAAACTCATATCAAATTAGCTTTGATTATCTGTATATGAATGAAGTAATGCAAATTTTGAAAAAAGATTATGTTTCTATCAAAAAAAATGATTATATTGAGGACGCTTATTGCTTGGAATTTGATGTAATTCTATCAAAAAGCGAAGAAGTCATAGCCTCGCTTGAACTTATAGAAAAAAGTAAAATCACTTTTTTAAAAACAAGCTAAAAAGAATTACAAAAAGAGTTTATCTAATTGAGAAGTTGTGAATTAGAATCAAAAGTTAAAAAGAGGAATAAAGAAAAGTGTTGAAATAGAGTGTGATATGTACATGTTTGCAAAAGTATATAAGTCCCTGAAAATCGAATTTCATACATAATTATATTTATAAAACAATCCTTTTTTGTAGATTTTTTTCACTTTTTAATGTTAATTTTGCATGAAATGATTTGAAAAAATAAAACTTTAAAAAGTACCTCATAAATAACGCTTTAAAGTTTTAGAAATAACGATAATAAAAAAACGAATAATATAATTACTTAACATACAGTTAGTTGTTGAAATGAAAGAAAAGGTTATAGATTGTCATACTGTTTGGAATGAGTGTCTTAAGATTATAAAGGAAAATATTTCTCCTCAAAGTTTCGATACATGGTTTTCTCCTATCAAGCCCATAGAATTGAAAAACTACGTATTGACAGTAGAAGTACCGTCTATGTTCTTTCATGAGTTTATCGAAGGCAATTATTGGGAGCTACTCAAAACAGCCATTAAAAAAGTTTTGGGAATAAATGGAAAATTAGAATACAAAATACCCATTTCAACATCGGAAAGTGGAAGTCATAAATCGAGTATGACGCTACCAACTTCAACCATTAGCACTGCGGAATCACAAGCGAAAAAACCAATATTTGTAGCAGGCGAACAAGAAGTAAGACAAATACCCAACCCTTTCGTACTACCCGGCATCAAGAAACTAAATATTAAATCGCAGCTAAATAAAAACCTAAATTTTGATAACTTTATTGAAGGCGATTGCAACCGTTTAGCAAGAGCAGCCGGATATGCTATAGCCAAAAATCCGGGTAAAACAGCTTTTAACCCCTTGTTTATCTATTCAAATGTAGGTTTAGGAAAAACACACTTAGCCCATGCAATAGGTTTAGAAACCAAAGCACAATTTCCAGAACTTACAGTGTTATATGTCAACGCCGAAACTTTTATACAACAATATGTAGATGCGGCTATATCGAAAAATATCAATGATTTTGTTCATTTCTATCAAATGTTAGATGTGTTAATCATTGACGATATTGAGTTTTTGTCGACTAAACCCAAAATGCAAGAAGCATTTTTCCATATTTTTAATTTCTACCACCAAAAAAACAAGCAAATAGTTATAACTTCAGATAAATCGCCCGCCGAAATGGTAGGATTTGAACAGCGGCTATTGTCTCGTTTTAAGTGGGGTTTAGCAGCCGATTTGCAAGTTCCAGACAAGGACACCCGTATAAAAATCATCCGAAGTAAATTGTATAATAATGGAATAGAGGATATTGACGAAGAAGTGATAGAATATTTAGCCTATCGTATCGTAACCAATGTACGCGAAATAGAAGGAGCTATTATTTCTATATTGGCACAATCCTCACTAAATAAAAAACAAATTACCGTAGAATTAGCCAAGCAAATGATTGACAAATTTGTACTAAACACCGTACACGAAATGTCGGTAGATTATATACAAAAAGTGGTTTGCGATTACTACAACATGCCTGTTAATCTGATATTTTCGGTATCTCGAAAAAGAGATATTGTACATATCAGACACTCTTCTATGTATTTCTCTAAAAAATATACCGATTTATCCTTATCTCAAATAGGAGCCAAATGTGGTAACAAAGACCATGCAACCGTTCTTCACGCATGCCGTTCTATTGAAAACTTGATAGCTACAGATAAAAAAATCAAAGAAGATTTGAACAATATAGACAAAATATTGAAAAATTCATAGTAACAAAAATAATAATATGTTCTTTTTATAGTTAGTTATATAATAATAAAGAAAAAGACATGAGAAAAATATTTTTTTTAATCACATTCTTGAGTATAAGTAGTTTATCATTTACTCAAAGCCTTAAATTTGTCGAAACAACACATGAGTTTTACCATGTACACGAAGTAAATGGAACGGTAGAACACCAGTTTATTTTTACAAATATATCACCCAACGATGTAAAAATAAAAACCATAGTTTCTAACGCATGTCCTTGTTTATCTTTTACTTGGAAACAAGGCGATATTGCTTCAAAAGCCAAAGGAAACGTAACTGTTACTTTGAATCCCAGCAACAGAAGAGGTATGTTTTCATTTCCTTTTACGGTGGTGGTTGAGGAAAACAAAAAAGAAGTCAACTACGATTTAGTCGTAAAAGGTTATATTGTTCCTAAACCCCAAACCAAAGAAGAAGAATACAGCATGAAAGAAGGCAACTTGCGGTATAAAACCAATCAAAAAAAATACATCATGCACAGAGAGGAAGTCCTGACCGATACCTTTCATTTTTATAACGATTGGGGAACAACCATGACTTTCAAAGCCGTTGATTTATCGCCCAGCATAAAAGTTTCCTACATTACACCATCTTTAGAGCCTAAAGAAGAAGGAGTTGTGGTGTTTACTTACGATGCAAATGTTAAAAACGATTGGGGAAATGTGTTCGATAGGCTGTTTGTAGAAACCAGCGACACCATTAGAAATAGAAAAACCTTTTACATCATAGCTGAAATTTACGACAATTTTGGAGCATGGACTGAAGAAGAGATGAAAAATGCTCCGCATATATACTCCGAACAAACAGAGTACGATTTTGGCGTAGATACTGTGGGTAAAACCATTACACATGTATTTACTATTAAAAACATAGGAAAAAGTAATTTATTGATACGCAAAGTAAAAACTTCTTGCGGATGTACAACCTTACAGCAAATCAAAACTGAATTAGAACCCGGCGAAACGGCTCCTGTTGAAGTTGTTTTTCGTACCTACGGAAAAAGAGGCAGGCAATTACGCAATATTGACCTGATTACCAACGACCCCGACCAACCTAAAATTTCTCTTTTTATAAAAGGAGACTTAATTGATGTGCCAGCTAATCGCTAAATAACACCATGACAACCTCATTACAAGTATACAATACACTACATAGAAATAAAGAAATATTTACACCACTATACCCTCCTTTTGTTGGATTATATGTTTGTGGTCCTACTGTTTATGGAGATCCACATTTAGGACATGCTCGTCCAGCTATAGTATTTGATCTTATTTTTAGATACCTCAAATTTTTAGGATATAAAGTACGCTACGTTCGTAATATTACAGACGTAGGGCATTTGGAAAATGATGCAGACGAGGGCGAAGATAAAATAAGTAAAAAAGCCAGAATAGAAGAATTAGAACCTATGGAAGTAGCTCAAATGTATATAGATAGATATCATTTTGCTATGGACGCACTTAATGTATTACGACCCTCTATAGAGCCCAGAGCTTCGGGGCATGTGATGGAACAAATTGAGATGACACAGAAAATAATAGACGAGGGCTATGCTTATGTTTCCAATGGTTCTGTATATTTTGATGTAGAAAAATACGATAAAAATTACGGTTACGGAAAATTATCGGGGCGGGTATTAGATGAATTAATCTCAAACACCCGAAAACTTGACGGACAAGATGAAAAACGAAATGCAGCCGATTTTGCCTTGTGGAAAAAAGCAGCACCCGAACACATTATGCGATGGAACTCACCTTGGAGCATAGGATTTCCGGGTTGGCACATAGAGTGTACAGCTATGAGCACGAAATATTTAGGCGGAAAATTTGACATTCACGGCGGCGGAATGGATCTTTTGTTTCCACATCACGAATCTGAACTTTGTCAAAACACCATAGTCAACAATGAATCGTCTGTTGCGTACTGGATACACAACAATATGATTACCATAAACGGGCAAAAAATGGGCAAATCATTGGGGAATTTCATCACCTTAGATGAGTTTTTTACAGGCAATCACACCTCATTGAAACAAGCATTTTCGCCAATGACTATTCGTTTTTTTATCCTACAAGCACATTATCGAAGTACACTCGATTTTTCCAACGATGCCTTAGAAGCTGCCGAAAAAGGAATGAATAGATTGTTTGAAGTATACAGACTTGCAACTCAATTAAAACCCACTTCGGAAACCATAAATGAGGAAATACAAAAAGAAGCAGGCAGACTGTATGAGCTATGCCAACAAGCTATGAACGATGACTTTAATAGTCCTATGGTCATAGCCAATCTTTTTGATGCTACACGCCTTATTAATTCCATACACGCAGGAAATATAAAAGCTAATCAGGAAAATATACATGCTTTTATACAATTGTTCGATGTGTTTTTATTTCAAATTTTAGGAATGAAAATGGTCGATAATCAAAAAGATGAAAACAAACTCGAAGATGAACTTATGCAAGTAATACTTAGCTTACGCCAAGATGCAAAAGATAGAAAAGACTATGCTTCATCTGATAATATAAGAGATTTATTGTCGAAAATAGGAATTACAGTCAAAGATACCAAAGAGGGAACTGAGTGGTCGAAATAAACGAAATAATAATGCTAAAATAAACAACAATGTTGAATTATATTACATGGGATGTAAGTCCTATATTGTTCGAAATAGGGAGTGTAAAAGTGGCGTGGTATGGATTGTTATTGGCATCGGGTTTTTTATTAGCCTACTTTGTTTTTCAAAAAATACTAAGCCGCGAAGGGTTTTCCCAAGAACTGACTGATAAATTTGCAGTTTACACCATTTTGTGGACGGTAGTAGGCTTACGCTTAGGGCATTGTTTGTTTTACGATTGGGCTTATTACAAACATAATTTATTAGAAATATTTATTCCCTTTATGCAAACTCCCCATGGGTGGGAATTTACAGGTTTTGCAGGATTGGCGAGCCACGGAGGAGTTATAGCCATTATTTTATTTGTTTTATACTATACAAGAAGACATAAAATAAACATTCTGTGGTTGTTAGATAGGTTGGCTATTGCCGTTCCCATTGCAGCAGCTTTTGTGCGTTGCGGAAATTTGATGAATTCAGAAATAATAGGAGTTATCACCGATAAACCTTGGGGTTTTATTTTTATGCAATTAGACGGAACAAGTGATTGTTGCGAGCCACGACATCCCACACAACTCTATGAAGCTATGGTTTATTTTTCTTTATTTTTGTTCCAATTGTGGTATTATTTCAAATATACAAAAGGAAAAATTTACGCAGGCAGAAGCGTAGGTATTCTATTGATAGTTACATTTGTAGCCCGATTTTTGATAGAATTTGTAAAAAAAGAACAAGTTGATTTTGAAATAGGAATGACGTTAAACATGGGACAATGGCTGAGTATACCTTTTGTTCTATTAGGAATTTATTGTTTGTGGTATTCTTATAAGAAAAAAATACTTTATGTGCCACCTCAATCCAAAGAGGGGAATAAAAAATAATTAAGGCTTTAAGAATTGAAGTTTTTCCACTTTATGAACTTTCAATTTTTAACTCAAAAAAATCCTATTGTGTGATCTGGGTTAAAAGTTAAAAGTAAAAAGTAAGAAGGTGTAAGTTAAAAGGTAAAGTCTCCCCACTTGGGGAGATTTAGAGGGGTAAAAAGAAAAAAAACAATTATTTTGTATTAAAAATAAATGTATTTTTGCAAAGTTATAAAAATAACAGTAGAAATGGATAATTGGATACATAACAAAGAATATACATTAGCAATTCCACTTAATTACAAGGTTGTTGCTAACTGCTTGATATTCACCCCCCCCATTTTTTTTACTGCATTCAAATAGTTTATTTCACAATTATAAAACAGATTATTTTCTCAACAAAAAGACCTTATCTTTTGTAGTGAGACAGACTTGTTGTTGTTTTTAAAACGACAACAAGCTACCATATCTACGTAAAAGATGAGGATAGTATAGCGACACTCAAAAATAAAAACAAAATAAAAACAATATGAAAATGAAAAAATACAGAAAACAACGAATGCTAATTATAGCAATTTTATGTGTTTTTGGGTTTGCAAAAGCCCAAGAATCAGTAACAACCACAGGTGGCAATGCCTCGGGTAGTGGAGGCTCGGCGAGCTATTCCGTAGGACAAGTGTTTTATACTATTGCTACAGGAACAAACGGTTCGGTAGTACAGGGAGTACAACAACCCTACGAAATTTCGGAAGTAACAGGAATTGAAGAAGCTAAGGGCATTAACCTTTCAATTTCTGTTTATCCCAATCCCACAACCGATTGTCTTACCTTGGAATTGGATGCTTCGACTACGCTCAGCACCCAATCCATGTCGTATCAATTGTATGACATAAACGGAAAACTTTTGCAAAGCGAAAAAATTACAGGCAGTCAAACAAATATTGTTATGAGCGAATTTGCGGTTGCTACGTATTTTGTAAAAGTAGTTCAAGGAAATAAAGAAATAAAGACGTTTAAAATTATTAAAAAATGATATGAAAATGAGATGTTTGACTTTATAAAAAACAGGGGACGTTGAGCGAAGTCGAAACGTCTCTACATCACTGGGCATTTCGGCTACGCTCAATGTCCGATGATGTACACAGTAAAGGGTCATTTCGGCTACGCTCAATGCCCAGAAAAGTAAAGTCAAAACATTCAAACAGAAACAAAAACTAACATTATAAATTTAAAATATAAAGAAATGAAAAAGAATTGTTTAAAATCAATGTGGGTACTTGCAGTTTTTGCTTTGTACCTTTTTCCTGCTTTTGGACAGAGCCCAAACAGCATGAGCTATCAAGCAGTAATCAGAAACAGCAGCGATGCTTTAGTAACTAACAACCAAATCGGTATGGAGATAAATATCCGTCAGGGTTCTGTTTCGGGGGCGGTAGTTTATACCGAAACCCAAACGCCTACCACCAACGCCAACGGCTTGGTAAGCATTGAAATAGGCAGCGGTGCAGATTTTACTACCATTGACTGGGCAGCAGGTCCCTATTTTATGGAGACCAAAACCGACCCAACGGGAGGCACCAACTACACAATAACAGGCACAAGCCAGTTATTGAGCGTTCCTTACGCTTTGCATGCCAAAACAGCGGAAACAGTTACAGGTGGTATTACCGAAACCGACCCCGTGTTTGCGGCTTCTGTAGCCAGTGGCATCACAGCGACAGATACAGCTAATTGGAACAAGAAGTTAGATAGTTATACCGAAACCGACCCTATGTTTAATGCTTCTGTAGCCAGTGGCATCACAGCGACAGATACAGCTAATTGGAACAAGAAGTTAGATAGTTATACCGAAACCGACCCTGTGTTTAATGCTTCTGTAGCCAGTGGCATCACAGCGACAGATACAGCTAATTGGAACAAGAAGTTAGATAGTTATACCGAAACCGACCCT
>JAAYRN010000113.1 GCA_012518765.1 Bacteroidales bacterium | reverse complement strand
TATTAGATAAAATTAAAAGCGAGAATGACGATGAGAAATTTGGAATAGAAATCGTTCGTCGTGCATTGGAAGAACCTTTACGTCAAATTGCCGAAAACGCAGGATTGGAAGGCTCTATAGTTGTAAACAAAGTAAAAGATGGAAAAGATAATTTTGGTTACAACGCACGTATTGAAAAGTATGAAGATTTGATGAGTAGCGGTGTAATTGATCCTACAAAAGTAGCAAGAGTTGCACTCGAAAATGCGGCATCTATTGCAGGAATGTTGCTAACAACCGAATGCGTTTTAGCAGAAATTAAAGAAGAAGATGTTCCCGCAATGCCTCCTATGGGTGGTGGTATGCCAGGCGGTATGTACTAAACTTATTTTTATAATAATTCAGACAAAGGCTCGTTATAAAAAACGAGCCTTTTTTTATAACAATTACATAAAAATATTTGACAATGACAAGCTTTCAAGAAGAAATTTTAAAAGGAATACCCACAGAATTACCTGCTCCGTATCAGTATGATACGAGTGTAAGCCACGCCCCAAAACGAAAAGATATTTTAACGCAAAAAGAAAAACAATTAGCCCTTCGAAATGCCTTACGTTATTTTGAACCTAAACATCATAAAATATTAGCCAAAGAATTTGCACATGAATTAGAAACTTACGGAAGAATATACATGTACAGATTCATGCCTACCTATGAAATGTATGCCCGTCCCATAGACGAATATCCTGCTCAAAGTAAGCAAGCAGCAGCTATTATGCACATGATTCAAAATAATTTAGATAAAAAAGTAGCACAACATCCTCACGAATTAATTACCTACGGAGGCAATGGTGCTGTTTTTCAAAACTGGGCTCAATATTGTCTCACAATGCAATACTTAGCCACTATGACAGACGAACAAACACTGGTAATGTATAGCGGGCATCCTATGGGATTGTTTCCATCGCATTATACAGCTCCTCGCGTAGTAGTTACTAACGGTATGATGATTCCCAACTACTCAAAACCAGACGATTGGGAAAAATACAATGCGATAGGAGTTACTCAATACGGACAAATGACAGCAGGCTCTTACATGTACATAGGACCTCAAGGAATCGTGCACGGAACAACCATTACCGTTTTAAATGCTTCTCGGAAAATAGGAGGCGATACAGCAGGTAAGTTATTTGTAACAGCCGGATTAGGAGGTATGTCTGGGGCACAACCCAAAGCAGGAAATATAGCAGGAGTAGTATCTATTACAGCCGAAATAAATTCGGAAGCTACGCAAAAACGCTACCAACAACAATGGGTAGATGAAGTATACGATAACTTAGACATATTATTACAAAAAGTAACAGAAGCTCGAAATCAAAAAATAGCTCGTTCGTTTGCATATCAGGGTAATATAGTTGATTTATGGGAGTACTTGGCAGAGAAAAACGTGAAAGTTGATTTAGGTTCAGACCAAACATCTTTACACAATCCTTGGGCAGGAGGCTATTATCCCGCAGGTTTGAGTTTGGAGGAATCCAATCGTATGATGGCTGAAAATCCCGAATTATTTAAAATCAAAGTACAAGAAAGTTTACGCCGTCATGTGGCAGCCATTAATAAACTCGCTGACAAGGGAATGTATTTCTTTGATTATGGAAATGCTTTTTTACTTGAATCAAGTAGAGCCGGAGCCGAGGTGCTAAATTCAGAAGGAGACTTTAAATATCCTTCCTATGTGCAAGATATTATGGGACCTATGTGCTTCGATTATGGATTTGGTCCCTTCCGTTGGGTATGTACATCAGCCAAACAAGAAGATTTAGATACTACCGATAAAATAGCCACTGATATCTTGACACAAATAGCCGAATCGGCACCAGCTGAAATCAAACAGCAAATGTATGACAATATTTTATGGATACAAGGAGCTAAAGAAAACAATTTGGTAGTAGGTTCTAAAGCAAGAATTTTATATGCCGATGCAGAAAGTCGCATCAAAATAGCTCGTGCATTTAACAAAGCAATTGAAAAAGGAATAGTGTCAGCACCCGTAGTATTAGGAAGAGACCATCACGATGTATCGGGTACTGATTCTCCTTTCAGAGAAACATCGAATATATATGATGGTTCAGCATTTACAGCTGACATGGCGATACACAATGTAATAGGAGATTCGTTCAGAGGTGCAACTTGGGTAAGTATTCACAACGGAGGAGGAGTAGGTTGGGGCGAAGTAATCAACGGAGGATTTGGAATGGTGTTGGACGGAGAAGAAGAAACCTATAAAAAATTAGAAATGATGTTGTACTGGGATGTAAATAATGGAATATCTCGTCGTTCTTGGGCAAGAAATGAAGGGGCTATTTTTGCAATCAAACGAGCCATGGAAAACAATCCATCGTTAAAAGTAACGTTGCCACAGTTGGTAGATGACAACATCATCGGTCAATTATTTTAAAAAAATGGGTGTTGTTGAAAAATTAAAAGTCAGAAAAAGAAAATATAATATAAAAAAAACTATCTTTGCATATTAATTTAAAAATCAAAAGATGGGAAAAGTAATTTCTATTGCAAATCAAAAAGGAGGAGTAGGAAAAACAACTACAGCGATTAATTTAGCGGCAAGCTTGGCTGTTTTAGAACATAAAACATTGCTTATAGATGCTGATCCTCAAGCTAACACCAGTTCAGGTTTAGGTGTTGATCCACGCACAGTTGACCACAGTATTTACGAAGTAATGTTAGGCGATGTGGATATTAAACAAGCCATATCGGAAACCAATGTTCCCAATCTCTACCTGTTGCCCGCCAACATAGATTTGGTAGGTGCTGAATTAGAAATGATAAACCTACCCGACAGGGAAAAAATGATGCGAAAAGCAATAGAGAAAATAAAAGACGATTACACATTTATTTTGATAGATTGTGCCCCCTCCTTAGGATTAATTACCGTAAATGCACTCACCGCATCCGATACCGTATTAATTCCTGTGCAATGCGAATATTTCGCCTTAGAAGGATTAGGTAAACTATTGAATACCATAAAAATAGTACAAACTAATTTGAATACAAACCTTAACATAGAAGGTATATTACTAACCATGTACGATAATCGACTACGATTAAGCAATCAAGTATTGCAAGACGTACGTACACATTTTAAAAAATTGGTTTTCAATACAGTAATATACCGTAACGTTAGATTAGGAGAAGCTCCAAGTCATCAAAAACCTGTGTTGATGTATGACGCTTCATCCAAAGGTGCATTGAATTATTTGAATTTAGCACGCGAAATTTTAGTCAAAAATAACATGAAATAATTTGCTCATTAAAACAATATGTCAGAAGGAAAACCATCACAAAAAGGATTAGGAAGAGGATTAAGTGCTTTACTTGGAAATATTCCACCCGATGAATCGGTAGTAGGAGTTAACTCCCCAAGTCGAATTAAGTCCTTAGAATTTAGTATGATAGATGTAGATTCTATTCAAGCTAATCCTTTTCAACCCCGAAATGAGTTTGAAGAAATAGCGTTGACAGAACTCATGGAATCCATCAAATTACACGGAATTATACAACCCATAACTGTACGTAAATTAGATGATAAAACCTATCAACTCATATCGGGCGAACGCCGTTTACGCGCATCACAAATGGCTGGACTGAAAACCATACCCGCCTATATTCGTACAGCCACCGATGTTCAATTAATCGAAATGGCATTGATTGAAAACATACAACGAGAAGATTTAAACCCAATCGAAATAGCACTTTCCTTGCAAAGATTATCGGATGAATGTAATATTACGCAAGAAGATTTAGCCAATAGGGTAGGGAAAAGCCGCTCAGTAGTTACTAATTATTTGAGATTGTTGAAATTAACTGCCGAAGTTCAAAAAGCATTGTGTAAATCAGAAATTTCACTCGGACACGCACGCGCATTGGTAGTAGTCGAAGATGAAAAAGTACAAATTGATTTATTAGATAAAATCATAAGTCAAAGATTATCAGTTCGACAGGTAGAAGACATGCTTCGTAAAATGCAACAAAACAAAACAAAAAAAACCATACGCATAGGTTTACCCAAGCATTTACAGTTAATGAAACAATCGCTTTCTACAAACTTACAAACAAAAGTAGACATTAAGTGCAATTCCCAAGGCAAAGGAAACTTGGTAATACAGTTTAAGTCGGAAGAAGAACTCAATAGAATTTTATCATTGATTCATAAATAAATCTGAATGTGGAAAAAGAGTAGCATATTATATCTGTTGTTGATTTTTTTTGTAAAAATACAAGCTCAACAAGATAGCATACGTACGGATAATAACCGTTTTTCTACTTTAGATACTTTTGTTACAGATATTTCTACTTTAATTGCCGATACAAGCAAAGTAGATAAAGATACGGTACAAGTTAAAAAAAAATCCAACGAAAAAAAACAATGGTCTCCTTCGCCAACCATAGCCAGTAGTTTATCGGCGGCAGTTCCCGGATTGGGACAAATTTACAATAAAAAATACTGGAAAGTACCTATTGTTTACGCAGGCTTAGGTTCTGCCGCATTTTTGGTATATTATTTTCACAAAGAATATGCGATTTACCGAACAGAATATCGCCTAAGATCCAATCCCACTTATGACCTGATAAATGGAAACTTAATCAACACACCCAATCCTGATCTAATAGATATAAACACAGAAAATATATATGCCTACGAAAATGCAAATCGTAGAAATATGGAGCTGTCTATCATCGCCTTGAGTGTTTTTTATATTTTAAATATCGTAGATGCCGCTGTCGATGCCCATTTGTCGGGATTTAATGTTACTGACGATTTATCGCTACTCATACAACCCCTCAATCATCCCTATTCTACAAACAACATAGGATTAACCTTACACTTTAATTTTTAACACCTTATGAAAATAGCCTTGCTTGGATACGGAAAAATGGGCGAGCAAGTAGAACTAATAGCCCACGAAAAAAAACATCAAATTGTCGCTTTTATTGACAACGAAGAAGATTGGAATAAACACTTTGATCAATTTTTACAAGCCGATATAGCCATCGATTTTTCAACTCCCGAAGTAGTAGTGGATAATATATACCGTTGTTTTGAGAATAATATTCCTATAATAGTAGGAACTACAGGTTGGTATCATCGTTTTGAGGAGATAAAAAAAGCATGCGTAGATAAAAATCAAACCCTTTTTTACGGTTCTAATTTTAGCCTTGGCGTGAATCTGTTTTTTGAACTAAATCGCCAATTAGCCCAACTAATGAACGGACACGAAGAATACGACGTAAGCATAGAAGAAACCCACCACATAACCAAAAAAGATGCTCCAAGTGGAACTGCCATTACATTGGCAAACGGTATTATCAAATACCTTTCACATAAGGAAACTTGGAAAAATGAAACAAACGACATCAAATCAGAACTTTCTATTACATCACAGCGTATGGAAGATAATATTGGAACTCACACAGTTACCTATACATCATTGATGGACGAAATAGAAATCAAACACACCTCTTTCAGCCGAAAATCCTATGCCTTAGGAGCCATTGCCGCTGCCGAATGGTTGATAGGAAAAAAAGGAGTGTTTAAATTTAAAGATATGTTGAAAAAATAAAAAATAAAAGTCATGAATGTATCATTAACAACTCTAATTATATACACATCTATTTTTTTTATAGGCACATTTATAGGCTTATACGGTGTTTTTCAAAAAGCAGGGTATAAAAATTGGTATGCATTTATACCTATTTATAATTTATATATTTGGCTAAAAGTTTTGCAACGTCCTATGTGGTGGTTTGTATTTTTAGCCATTCCGTACCTGAATTTTTTTATGTTTTTACTCATGATATGGAAAACCTTGCGAGCCTTTGGAAAAACAACGTATCAACTTTTGATTCCAGCCACCTTTTTTTCATGGATTTACATGCCTTATTTGGGTTTTTCTAAAAAAGAAACATACATCAAACGTGAAGATTTACCCTCTGTGCGTATGGGTGTAGTAAAAACAGAATATTTGAAAAATCAAAAAGAGCAAACCATAGTTAAAACCAAAGCAAGAGAGTGGATTGATGCTATTATTTATGCTGTTATAGCGGCTTATATCATTCGTGCTTTTTTATTTGAACTTTATAAAATTCCCACTTCATCCATGGAGGGAACCTTGATGGTGGGCGATTATTTGGCGGTATCTAAGGTGGCTTACGGTCCCAAACTACCCCAAACCGTTATTGCTTTTCCCTTTGTACATCACACACTTCCATTGACAAAATATACTAAATCCTATGTAGAATGGATAAATTTTCCTTTTTACCGATTTTACGGATGGAAAACCGTAAAACGAAATGATGCAGTCGTATTTAATTACCCCGATGGCGATACAGTTATATTGCAACGGCAAAACGAAAGTTATTACGGAGTGGTTCGTACGATGGAAAGGGTGTTTCAAAATCCAGAACAATATGCAGGACAATATTATATGGCGGATAATACCCTACATCAATACTATGAATTAATACAAAAATACGGCAATAACTATTACCCGGGCAAAGGACGAGATGTGGTTTGGCAGGAATACAAAGTGGTGGCACGTCCCGTTGATAAACGCGAAAATTATATCAAACGCTGTGTGGCAATAGCTGGAGATAAACTTGAAATAAAAAACAGGGTTTTATACATCAACGATAAACCTTTTCAAACACCTGATAGATTGCAATACAGTTATTTAATTTATAACAATGGCGTAGGATTAAATCCATCGGTACGTCAAAAATTAAATATAAACGAAGAGGATTTTCATACGGGAGTAGGAGTCGATTATGCTTGCTTGTACGAAAGCCAATTAGCTCAAATCAAAGGTTTTTATAACGTAACTTCCGTAGAATCTATCATTGATTCCGCTGAAAAATGGGATCCCGATATTATGCCCCACGACCCTCGTTTCCCATGGAATAAAGACAATTTTGGACCCATTTATATTCCCAAAGCTGGAGTAAGTATACAACTCAACGATTCTACCGCTACACTCTACGAACGCATCATTAGCGTATACGAAAACAACCAACTTGAACAACGAAACGGAAAGATATATCTAAATGGAAAAGAAACAGATACCTATACTTTTAAAATGAATTACTACTGGCTTATGGGCGATAATAGACACAATTCGGCAGACTCACGCTATTGGGGATTTGTTCCCGAAGACCATGTAGTAGGAAAAACCGCCTTTGTGTGGTTGTCGCTTGACAAGTTTAAAAAATGGGGAGAAGGGAAAATTCGCTGGAATAGAATGTTCCGAAAAATTAGGTAAAATAATTGTTTTTTTTGTTTCAGTTTGCGACTCATGCTGGGTTTAAATTTTATTAGTTGTATATCTCGTAAAATATAAAATATTAAAGAAAAGCTGTATATAGATTCGTTATATTTTTTCTATCCGACGATATTTATCTCCTTATATTTCAATTTACAGAGCTACACTTTATTTACATAAAAATTAAAAGTAGGATAAAAGTCTTATGTTTTTCGAAAAGTGTTATAATATTTAGTATTTTTGTAGTTGCACAAATAGCGTTAACCTTATTAATATAAATATTTATGGCAAAGGAAAATAATACAGAAAATACAGAAAAATTAAAAGTATTAAATGCAACTTTAGAGCGTTTAGAGAAGGTTTATGGCAAAGGAGCCATTATGAAACTGGGCGACAAGCCATCTGAGGGATTGGAGGTCATACCGTCTGGTTCCATAGGTTTAGATATTGCTTTGGGTGTCAATGGACTCCCTAAAGGTAGAGTGGTCGAAATTTTTGGTCCCGAATCATCGGG
>JAAYRN010000112.1 GCA_012518765.1 Bacteroidales bacterium | reverse complement strand
TCATTATCACAGTTTTTACGATTATCAATTAGCCAAATTAAATATTGCAAGCTATCAACAAAACGAAGATATTTTTATATACAACACAAGCGATTCTCTAATTAACGAACACCTCAAAAAAGCAGCATACATTGCTCAAAGAAAGGGATTTTCTTATTATCCACACCCCCATTCCGTTTGTTATATCAAAGAAAATCAGTTTGTTTTTAAACCACAAGAGGAAGAAATTTTCCTTTTTGAGCTTAACCACAATTTTCCATTAAAAGGAAAACACAACATACAAAATTGCTGTGCTGGATTGCTTGCCGTATTATTAGCGGAAAACATAAGCGATTATAAATTACTCAAAGAAGCTGTTTATAGTTTTCAGAGTTTACCCCATCGTTTAGAGTATGTTGCAACTATTAATGGCGTTGCATTTTACAACGACAGTATTTCCACTATTCCCCAAGCTACCTTGGCTGCCTTGGAAGCCATAGACAATGTAAACACCTTAATATTAGGAGGAATGGACAGAGGTATCGATTATTCTTCTTTAGTACATGTTTTTATACATTCCAACGTAGAACACTTTATTTTCACCGGAAAAGCAGGCGAACGTATGATGAAATTATGCGATTTTCCTTTGCATAAAAAATTCTATTTCTCAAACGATTACAAAGAAATTATAGCCATTGCACAAAAACATACTCGCCAGGGATGCAGTTGTTTATTATCGCCAGCAGCTCCCAGTTACGATGCTTTCAAAAATTTTGAAGAAAGAGGCGATGTGTTTAAGCAATATGTTTTACTTCTCCAAAAATAAACTAAAACAAATAGCCAATTTTTATATACAAATTGGCTAATCCAGCTCCGTCTTGTTTATCGAAAGGCACAGCCCAATCAACGGAAAGTATAAAATTTTCATTCATAGCAATCTTAATTCCTACTCCTGCCGACATGTGAGGC
This sequence comes from Bacteroidales bacterium, assembly GCA_012518765.1. Lineage (GTDB taxonomy): Bacteria > Bacteroidota > Bacteroidia > Bacteroidales > WCHB1-69 > UBA5266. Next base: position 4,212 of record JAAYRN010000112.1, on the reverse strand, counting down.
AAGTAAACAGCTTTTGGATCGGGATTAAAAAAGTTAGAAAATTTATCTTCGGGGCTGGCAACCGCCATAATGGTTTTAATTTCATCAGCATCAAACTTATACGCCTGTGTTATCATTCCTATATCAAAGAAAGGATTGACTCCCAAATAAAAATGCTGTTTCCCTATATCGAATTTCCACACTTTGACCCTAAGTTCTACATTGGAAAAAGCAAAACCGTTGGCAAGTATCCGATTGCGAAGAATTCCCCTCAACGAATTACCTCCACCCAATCCTTCGTATAACACTCTCTGAATATACAAAGTATTCATATAGGTATTGGTATAAAACGGGCTTTCACCAGCTATAAGTAGCTGAGTTCCCACACGATAAGCAAAAGAAACATAATCTTTATAAATAGGGATATAATGACGGAAATTAAGATTTAATTTGAGGTTATTGTATTTTTTTTGTTGTCCAAATGCCGCTGAATAAGTTAAAAACGCATCGATATACATTCCCTTCGATGGATTCGATTCTTTGTTTCTACTATCGTAAATCAATCCCCCTCTCAGGTAAGGATGAAATCCTCCTTTTTTTTCCGAGGCATCTATTATGTTCCAGTTTACATATTTTTCATACAAACCTTCTAAGGTATCGGGTAGCATTTTTCCAGGTTTTTTTCCTTTATTAAGCATTTTAACATCTACAATATCAATCTTATAGTTTAATATACCTAAACCAGCAGCCCATTTCCAGTGATTGTGAATCGTACCTTGTATATCGGCAGAAAATCGAAATATATCGCGTTTGTATTTATAAAAAGCCCTGGTTTTATAACCTTCTTCGGCTGTATATTTTTTTGAATTTCTCCACTTATCTTTATAGATAGATTGGTAACCATTGTACCCAAAAAAATCACACATAGCATCGGGCAAATACGAAACATCTACCGACAAACGATGTTTGGGTATTAGATACTTAGAATCATAAAAAAATCGAAACAATCCGTAATTTTTAGTTGTATACGCTGCTTCTACATAAAAAGAATGTAAGTATTCGGGATAGGTAGACCCATCTCCATAATAATATAAATTAGCCAAAGCCCCGTATTGAAAACCCAAATCAGCATCGTAAGAAATACTGGGTAATGCTCCTAAGTTCCAGTTCGTTTTCACTTTTTGTTCTTCTTGACCTAATCCTATCGTAGAATAGAAGAGAAGTGAAACTAAGCCTATTACAATAATACATCTATTTTTTTTCATTTTTTTATAGTTTTAAAAATTAATACTTTCTTAAATGAGTTTTTCCAAAAAGAAACTAAGGGCTACTCCCAAATAAGTCCCTATAGCATACCCTATTAAACCAATCACTATACCGCTAATCAACACTTTCTTATTTTTCATAGCCCCTACTATGGGAGGAATAAAAGGAGAAGAACACAAAAGTCCTACATGGGCAACGGTAAACAAATCACCGGGAACTTTGGTTATTCGAGAAAATATAATATGCACAATAACAGAAACAAGCATTATATACAACACAAACAATCCTAAGTTTAATGCCTCCATTTTAATGCTATAAATATCAAATTGAGATGCAACAACAACACTGAATATCAATATAAAAAACATACCCAACTCAAATGTTTTAGGCAATTGACGAATAAATTTAAAAAACGAAGAAACAATAGCCAAAGTAGTGATAATTAGAATAATAATCAATTCGTTTAATTTTCCTACGGTCAATAAGGATACGACCGCTGCAACCCCCAACATGAGGACAGATATTAATAAAGCAAGCAACATACGGGGAAAAACTTTCCGACTTGTCATTCCGCTATAATTTTCTATGCCATTTTCCTCTATTTCGCTCAATTCGGCACTTTGCAAAACCATTGATTCGTCTTGAAAAGGAAGTATTTTTCTAAATACTTTATAACCACCTCCTACAAGGAATAAAATTAATGGAAACGTTACCAACATTTCAAATGTATAGGTCAAAGTAATGGTAGTAGGATTCACATTTAAAGCTGCACCCAAAGCATAAAAATTCATGGTTCCTCCTGTATAAATACCGGTCATCATGCCCGCAACATTAGGTAAATCACTGATTCCTGAGTTTTTAAAGATAAAAAATGCACTTACCACTGCAATGATTATAGATAAAACACCACCCAATAAAGCGGATATTGTTTTAGGTAAAGATTTTGTCCACAGTCGGAAATCGCAATTAAACAACATCAAAGGTATAGCCAAAGGTACCGTAAGATTTTGAATCAATTTTTGAGCACTCATCATAGATTCTGCACCAAGAGCATCTCCCGTTGGAATCAAATCAAACAATGCCATCAACACCCCAATAGCGTATGCGATTAATACCGTACCTATTTGTCGCACTAATCGATAGCGTTTAAACAAAACAACAATAATAAAAGGAGCCAATAAGTAAGCTGCAACTATAATTCCTACCTGCATAATATTATATTTTTATTTTTTATAATTAGCAAAAGTATAAAAAAAATAAATACCATAAAAAAAGATAGGATATAAGTTTTATATTCGTGTATATGTTAAACGTTGGCACTACTTATAATGGATGTTTATAAATAAAAACTAACTATTTAATTAAAATAATCGGCAAAAACATCTTTTATTGGCAAATTATAGTTACTTTTGTATTTCAATTATATATGAGAAATTTAGAACATTCACATAAAACGCGTATACGAATGTTATATAATAAAAATAATACAAATGTCGTTTATTGAGTGTTAGCATCAAGTGTAATACAAAACAACAGTTAAGATAGAAAGTAATTTTTAATTGAACTAGAAAATATAGATAAAAAAACTATGGTACGATTTACTGATTTGCAGAGTACTATTTAAATTTAAAAATGTAAATTTGTCCTGTTTACAATAAAGAAGATGAGCAGAATTAAGATAAAAAATTTTGGACCAATTAAAAATAGAAATTTAACCAACGATGGTTGGATTGATATTAAAAAAGTTACTATTTTTATAGGTAATCAAGGTTCTGGTAAAAGCACAGTAGCCAAACTGATTTCAACATTTATGTGGTTAGAAAAAGCATTGATACGTGGCGATATAAAAGCACCTGTTTCGCATCAAGACTTTATTAAACTTATTGGATTTCATCGGTTAGAAAACTATATAGAACCAGACACTCAAATAGAATATGAAGGAAATACTTATCGTTTAATTCTATCTGAAAATACAATTAAAAAAACTGTCAAAGCCACAAAATTAAATCTGAAATCTATCAAGCAACCTAAAATAATGTACGTTCCTGCTGAGCGTAATTTTTTAAGTTCAATTACTAATATTAATAAAGTTTCTGATTTAATAATTGGAAGTTTAAAAAACTATTCTATAGAATTTCGTAATGCTCAACTTGCTCATAAAAGCAAGCCTATTGATTTACCAATAAACAATACAAAAATTGTTTATGAGCCTAAAGAAGATGAAAACTATTTGATTTTCAACAACAAACAATTAAAACTCTCAGATGCCTCAAGTGGATTTCATTCTATTGTGCCGTTGTATTGGGTTACAAAATACTTGATTGAGTATGTAAAACAAGGAGAAAAAAAATTGTTAGAATTATTAAGTACAGACCAAACAATTCGCAGAAACAATGAGTTGAAAGAGTTAAACACACAACAGCTTGATGAAAAAACTTTGCGCACAGAAGAAAAGAAAATAAACGAAAAATATGTCAGCAAATATTTTGTAAATATTGTCGAAGAACCTGAACAAAACTTGTTCCCAAAATCTCAAAGACTATTATTAAACAGTTTGTTAGCGTTTAATAATGGAAATAATAAGTTGATAATGACAACACACAGTCCTTATTTGATAAACTACCTGACATTAGCTGTAAAAGCTGAAACAGTAAAATTAAACTTAAAATCAGAAGAAAGTAAAAAGAAGTTATCTGAAATAGTTCCTTTAGAATCTACCTTAAAATCAGAAAATCTAATTATCTATGAACTAAATGATTTAGATGGTTCTATTAAAAAACTAGATGATTATAAGGGATTGCCATCAGATGAAAACTTCTTAAATGATGACATTGAAAATACTAATGAATTATTTGCACAATTACAAGAAATTGAAAAAGGATGCCGATAGATTTTTTTCAAAATAGATGTCAAACTAAAACAACAGAAAAAGTTTTTGGTATATATGACAAACCGCCTGCCACTCTC
>JAAYRN010000111.1 GCA_012518765.1 Bacteroidales bacterium | reverse complement strand
CAACAACAAAGCATCGTTGAATACGCTCCCCATGCAGAAGCAAGTCAGTTGTTACGCAATGCCTATAAAAAAATAGTTGAATAAAAAAAACGCCCATGAAACTAACAGTTTTATGTGAAAATGTAGCAGGAGGACGCTTGCAAGCCGAACACGGTTTGTCTTATTTGATTGAATATAAAGGAGAAACTTTATTGTTTGATACGGGGCATAGTGATTTGTTTATAAAAAATGCCAAGGTTTTGGGAATAGATGTACAACAAAAAGTAAAAACCATAGTATTGAGCCACGGACACTGGGATCACGGAAACGGATTGACTCATTTGACCAACAAAACTTTAATAGCTCATCCTTCTGCTACTATCAAGCGTTACCGAAAAACAGACAATTCTTACATAGGTTTATCCTTGTCTAAATCGGATTTACAACAAAGGTTTAGCTACATAGAAAGTAAAAAAGCCTATTTCATTCAACCCCACATACTTTTCTTAGGCGAAATACCACGATTAAATAATTTTGAAGCTCAACACACTACTTTCAAAGATGAAAACGGAAGTGATGATTTTGTTTTAGATGATTCAGCTTTGGTAATTATTAAAAACAATGCCTTGATAATATTGGTAGGATGCTCTCATGCAGGAGTTTGTAATATTATTGATTATGCAAAACAAATTACATCTATCGATAAAATAGAGGCGGTTATAGGAGGTTTTCATTTGAAGAAAAAAGACTATCAAAGCCAAAAAACTATAGAATATTTTTGTAAAATAAACGTTAATAAAATTCATCCAACGCATTGTACCGAACTGCCCGCTTTGTCTTTATTTTATGAAATATTTGGCATCAGGCAATTGAAAACAGGAGATGTGTTGGAGTTGTAAATAGAACATAATTTTTAATATCATAATCATATAAATAAAAAATAATGAATACATCAGATAAAGGATTTAATACAAAATTAATTCACGGAGGAGATATAGATGATGTTTTTGGTAGTGCCAATGTGCCTATTTATCAAACATCTACCTTTAGATTTAAAAATGCACAACACGGAGCCGATTGTTTTTCAGGCAAAAGTGATGGTTATATTTATACACGCATAGCCAATCCTACCATTCGTGCTTTAGAAAAAAGTGTTGCCGATTTAGAAAATGGTTTCGACGGCATAGCTACCAGTTCGGGTATGGGAGCCATCAGCAGTGTATATATGGCATTGTTAGGAGCTGGAAAACATATCATTAGTTCCGATGCTGTTTACGGACCAGCCCGAGGTATTTTAGAACAAGATTTTTCGCGTTTTAATGTGGAGGCAAGTTTTGTAAATACTTCAAATCCAGAAAATATCATCAAAGCAATCCAACCCAATACCTGTGTATTGTACATAGAAACACCAGCCAATCCTACCATGAACCTTACCGATATAGCTGCCTGTGCCGAAATAGCCAAAAAACATAATTTAATTTTGGTGGTCGACAATACATTTAGTTCTCCTTATTTACAAAAACCCTTGGATTTGGGAGCAGACGTAGTATTGCATTCGGTTACTAAATTTATCAATGGACATGCTGATATAGTGGGTGGTATAATTGTAGCAAAAGATAAAAAAATATACAAACAAATTCGTCATGCCATGGTTTATTTAGGTTGTAATATGGATCCAACCCAAGCCTACATGACTTTAAGAGGTTTGAAAACCTTAGCTATACGCATGGAAAGATCGCAAGAAAACGCCATGAAAGTAGCCGAGTTTTTAGCCAATCACCCCAAAGTGGCATGGGTGAAATATCCGGGTTTACCTTCACATCCTCATCATGAATTAGCAAAAAAACAAATGAAAGGATTTGGAGCTGTCATGAGTTTTGGATTAAAAGGTGGATACCAAGCCGGTGAAAAACTCATGAACAATGTACATTTAGCCCTGTTGGCGGTTTCCTTAGGCGGAGTTGAAACATTGATACAACATCCTGCTTCTATGACACATGCAGCCGTGAGCAAAGAAAACAAATTGGAAGCTGGAATTACTGACGACTTGGTTCGTTTTTCCGTAGGAATAGAAGATATAGACGATATTATCAATGATTTAAAAAATGGTTTAGATAAAATTTAAAATAACAACAACATGTTTGATATAGAAAAAGTAAAAATACCAGCCAAACACATCATTGCTGTAGCCTCAGGAAAAGGCGGTGTGGGAAAATCTACCGTATCGGTTAATTTGGCAATTTCGTTGGCACGTCAAGGATTTAAAGTTGCTTTGGTTGATGCTGATTTATACGGACCGTCTGTTCCTCAAATGATGGGTTTACAAGGCGCTATGCCCAAAGTAGATGTGGTAAACGAAAAAGAAGTAATGACTCCCGTTGAAAAATATGGCGTACAGGTAATGTCTTTGGGTTTCTTTATGGAACAAGGACAAAGTGTTATTTGGCGAGGTCCTTTGGCTGCCAATGCCATACTTCAATTGTTTGAAAATACCGCTTGGAACACACCCGATTATATGATTATTGATTTCCCTCCGGGAACAGGCGATATTCAATTGACTGTATTACAGCGATTAACATTATCAGGGGTGGTTGTCGTTACTACTCCTCAAGAAGTGGCACTCAACGATGCACGCAGGGCTATAGACATGTTTACCAAAGAAGGCATAGCCATACCTTTGTTGGGAATAGTTGAAAATATGTCGTGGTTTACACCCTTGGCACATCCCGATGAGAAATATTATATTTTCGGACAAGGAGGAGGCGAAACCTTAGCCAAAGAATATAAATCCAAATTACTATGTCAAATTCCTTTGGTAGCAGAAGTAGGCAAAGGAGCTGAAACTGGAAAAAATATTTTTAACCAAGAAAATCAAACACTTGTTACTGATTTTCTAAAAATGACCGACCACCTAATCGATACCTTGTAGCGATGTTTTGACAATACATTTAAAAGAGCAATTATATAAATTGCTCTTTTTTTTTGTTTTTATGATTTCATATATAAAAATATATTACATTTGCATTCGTAAATTTAAATCTACGAATGGCTATGACTACAAATTATCTTAGAAAATTGAAAAATATAATCATATTTACTGTCTGTTTATTCATGTTGATACCTTGTATAGCACAAAAAGATAGTGTGAGCCTTTGTATAAAAGACAGTACTATAAATTACTCATTTCCATTAGTTAAATTTAAAACTTTTGGGATATATGAAAATAATGAAGGAATTTTTCTTTATGCAAAGCAGTCTTACTCGGATACTTTATATTTATTTAAAGAGAAAAAAGAAAAATTTTATCTCTATAAAACTTCAACTTTACCTCAAGAATACATTGATACAGTGGGAAATGAAATAGAATCAAATGATTTTCAGATAGCTTTTATAGATTTAAAAAACATAGTTATTGTAGCTGGACGTAGCATTGCGTGGATTGATATAGATAGAAGAAAGTTGATGAAATATTATTATCAAACATGGGATAAACATGCTTTAACAGATAGGTTTGGAGCTTTAAAATGGAACGAAAGTAGAGAAAAACTTCCTATGATGTTAGTTCGTTTTGATGATAAAAATGAGCGAAAATGGGATTGGGATACTAAATTATTGGCAGAGTTTGATATACATACGGGAAAAATTGAAATATTCCCAATTGTTTATCCTTTTGTAGAACAGTATAGAACCAAATATTTAAATTTTTCTTATATAGATCCTTTAATCACGTTTAACAGAGGCAAGTATGTGGTGGGTTTTGGAAACAATCCTATTATTTTTACTTATGATACAAAAAGTAGAGTTATTGATTCTTTATCATTATTGTCCGATAAAAATAAAAAAACAATTAGAATAAAACTTAAATCACTGATTATCAATCGAAATAATTTTATCTTTTTGTGTATTTAGAAAGTAAGCCCCCCTAAAACAATGTTAATTGCT
>JAAYRN010000110.1 GCA_012518765.1 Bacteroidales bacterium | reverse complement strand
TTTTCGAGTAACGGTATCTATGGTGGCTTTAGCTGCTACATTTACATAAGAAGGTTTTACAAACAGTTGTTGAGCTACATATCCCCAACCTCCTCTTGAAATAGCGTATTTATAATTTCCTCCGTCATTGACCACCTCTCTGCTTACCATACCTGTAGGGTAGCCCGTTACATAAAACTTACTATTCAACAATGTTCCTATGTTTGTTTTATATTTTGCAGCAAAAGAACCCGCATGTATATTAACGTTATAAATCACGCCGGGATGTACATTGACCAAGGAGTCAGCTCTACGATGCCCATCGGGACAGTAGCCACAATTAGTTCCTGTAAATTCTTCTAAAAGTACGGTTCTATTTTGTGGGCTTTGGTCTACGTATAAATCTGTATCAAAGGTATATACAAAATCCTCATTTGCAGCTTGTCGTTGAGTTACTGTAGTATAAATTCCTTGATAATAAACCACATAAAGCATGGTATCTCTTACACTAAATGTTTTTACATCACCTGATTTTTGTGTAGCTTGTTTTGTTTCCACATAACTTTCTTGGCTACGATAGTGAATGGAAGGTGTAAAACCAGTTTGTTGTGTGTTTACCATTTTAATGGTAGATGTTTGATTGTTGGTTTTGGCGGTTACAAAATACATTTGAGGAATGTTTAATTGCAAATCAAATGAATGTACACCCGCATTCAATACATTATTATAATCTACTATTAATCTGCCCAACACATCTCTAATTTCAATAGAAACATATTCTCTTTCAGAAGTTTGTAATGTAAAATTGGTATTTCCATTGAAAGGATTGGGTATGTTTTGGGATAATTGAAAATTTGTAGGTGTGTTTTCCAGTTCGGTAATACCTACTGTCATCAAATCAAACATAGTATCGGGATAATTTAATTTAATAGACCAGTCTTCACTTAAATTCATAATAACAACACTGTCAATTTGAACGTATTCCTTATTGACATTTTCTCCGGTAAATGAAACTACTACAGATTGTGATACAGCATGATAGCCGAACATGACAATCAAAAACAAAGTAAATAATCTTTTCATATCAGCAAATTTTAATGTTTAATACTTATTATTTTTATTCTTTTATTCCGCAAAAGTATATTTTTTTTCCTTACTATGTGTTATAAAATCAAAAGAAATTGAGTTCTTATTTTTTGTATTTTTGCAAACGATTGTTTTTACGCACTTAAAAACAAAATTAATATTTCTAATGATTTATATTTTAAACATTTAACACAATGAACGATTTATTAAAAGCAAACGACTTGTTTCAGTGGATAGATAATTTATTATTTTCGGCAGGAATAGCTGTTAGCAACGTACCTTATTTGCGTATTCTTTTGTTGCTTGTATCGCTGACTATTGTTTCCATTTTATTATACTATATCACCAAGCACATTATAATTCGTGCTATTTATAAATTTTTCAAGCGAACACGCTATAAATGGGATGATATTATTGTTAAACACAGGTCTTTAGATAATTTTGCACATTTAATCCCTGCTTTTATTGTAAAAGCTGTTTTACCTTTGATTTTCATATCTTTTGAAAACATTGTTCCCTATTTGTACAAAATAACAGATGTGTACATCATCGTGGTTTTTATGACCATCGTTCTTTCTTTTTTAAAAGTAATAGAATTATCGCTATCTAAATCTTCGGTTTTTACCAACAAACCCATAGCCAGCTATTTTCAATTGTTACGAATAGTAATTTATATAGTCATAGCTATTCTTGTTATATCCCTGTTAATCAACAAATCACCTGCATATCTATTAAGTGCTTTTGGAGCTCTTTCGGCTATTTTATTATTAATTTTCAAAGATACTATTTTGGGTTTGGTAGCCAGTGTGCAAATTTCATCAAACGACATGGTACAAGTAGGCGACTGGGTAGAAATACCAAAATTTGGCGTTGATGGAGATGTTATTGCTATCAATCTGAATACTGTAAAAATAAAAAACTGGGACAACACCATGACCATGGTTCCTACCTATTATTTTATTACCGACAGTTTTAAAAACTGGCGAAACATGCAACAAAGCGGTGCAAGAAGAATCAAAAGAGCTATTTACATAAATATCAATTCCATAAAATTTATAGACGATTCGCTCAAAGCACGCTTAGAAAACTATGATTTAATACGTAACTTCTTAAATGAAAGACAAATAGAGATAGATGCCTACAACGAAAAACACAGTGTAAACACCCAAGAACTCATCAACGGAAGACGCATGACAAACATAGGAGTTTTCAGAAGATACATAGAATTTTACTTAAAAAACCATCCACATCTACGTAAGGATATGACTCTAATGGTAAGACAATTAGAACCAACCGACAAGGGTTTGCCTTTGGAAATTTATTGTTTCTCAGAAGTTACCAAGTGGATAGATTACGAAGGAATTATTTCT
>JAAYRN010000010.1 GCA_012518765.1 Bacteroidales bacterium | reverse complement strand
CTTTCAATGTATCGTGTACATGACAAGCTCCGTCCCACAATATCATATTTTTACCCAATTCATTATTCAAGTAGTTACCCAAATTTTTATCGGGGGCAAAAATAATTTTTTCATTTTCTTTAAAACTATCTATTACTTTTTTTGCATTTCCTGATGTGCAAGTAATATCCGATAACATTTTAATTTCTAAGGAGCTATTTATATAAGTAACTACTTTATGATCAGGATATTTATTCATAAATTTCACAAAATCTTCAGCTGGACATGAACTTGCCAACGAACAATCAGATTCTAAATCGGGTAAATAAACTTTTTTACTTGGATTTAATATTTTGGCTGTTTCAGCCATAAAATATACGCCTGCAAAAACAATAATATCTGCATTTGTTTTCTGAGCATATTGGGCTAATGCCAAACTGTCTCCTAAAAAATCTGCTATGTCTTGAACTTCGGGTCTTGTATAGTAGTGGGCTAATATAACCGCATTTTTTTCTTTTTTTATTTTTTCAATCTTTTGCTTCATAACAATTATTATTAACTGCAATAATCATTAATGTATTCTTTTAAATTAATATATCTTTATTATAGTAATGCTTGTTAGTAATGTTGAAAACTTTTTTTTCTTTTGTAAATCATTGAATTTAAAGATATTATTTTTTTTAGTTTTCCTTTTTTCCTTTTTAATTTTATGTTCATTTTGTTCAAAAAAAATATTTATTTGCTTTTTTAATGAAAAAAAATATTTATCAACAATTTGCTACATGCTTATCAACAAAAAAATAATGGCTTTTGTTGATAAGTTAGTTTTATTTTATTCGCTGGCAATTTTTGCATCTTTTTTTAATTTTATGGTTTAATTCTTCTATTAAATTGTTGTATTCAAAATGAGTGCCACATCTATACATTTTTTTTAGTGGATTTTTATTAATAATCATAGCTTCTAATTCTTGTGTAGAGGGAACTTTTTTTAGTTTTGCATATTCTTCGTATGTGATAGACAAAAAAGCTACGTTTTCGTTGATACCTCTGTTGTCTAATAAATATTTTTTTGTTAAGCGAGTAGGATAACAATAAGAATCGTCTTTTATAACATCTTTAGGGTCAGGATAAGATACAATGGTAGATTTGTCTTTGGAAAGAACAATAGCTACGTTTTTATCATAATTTTTTTTCGTTTTATAAATAATAACGGGAGGTCCCGCAAAAGAATGATTGTTTTGAGCAAATATACTTGTAGGCAAGGATATACATAATATAAAAACAAGAAGAAAAACGGTTGTAAGTATTGATTTTTTCATACAATTTTATTTATTTTATTTTCAGAATATATTACATTTATTATCTGTTGAATGTGTTTTTTTAATATGCTTGTTTTTTATTTTTCGTACATTAATATTTAATTAGCTGCAAAAGTATAAAATAATAAGGTAGTGTTTTGAAAAACTTTATTTTTTATGTTTAAAAAAATAGAAATTTTGCTCTTTTTTCTTTGAAATATCTGTTTCACAAAATATTTTTTCATTTGTATATGGGTTAATACCTGCGTAAAAAATTATCGATGCCAAAGTCATGGGAGTGGGAGTAAAGTCTTGAACCTGTTCTAAGTTGTTATAATACATGTGTTTTATTTTTTGCGATAGTAGTTTCATATCTTGTAGTTGACAACCCGGCAAACTTGAAATAAAATAAGGAATCAATTGTTGTTTTAAATTATATTTTGCATTAATGGTGTCAAAATCTTTTTTAAATTCTTCGAATTGTTGAAACGAAGGTTTTCTAACCAATTGTAAAATATGATTTTCGCTATGTTCGGGTGCTACTTTTAACCGACCCGAAACATGTTTACGTATAAGTTCCGATTGATATGTTTTTAATCCGTATGATTTGATTTTTTGGCTGTCTTTGTGTTGAAGCATATCGTAGCGAACACCGCTCCCGATGGTAACTTTTTTAATAAAAGGAAGTTTTGTAACTTTTTGATACAAAGAAAGTAAAGGATTATGATCGAAGCATAAATTTCGACAAATATTAGGAAAAATACAAGAAGGTCGGTTACAGTTTTCACATATCGTTACATCCATGCCTTGCATACGATACATATTAGCCGATGGACCTCCTAAATCAGTTATATAACCTTTAAAATAAGGCATTTTACTTATTTTTTCTACTTCATTTATAATAGATTTTTCGGAACGACTACTGATAAATTTCCCTTGATGAATAGAAATAGTACAAAAACTACAACCTCCAAAACAACCTCTATGAATGTTTACCGAACAATTAATCATTACAAATGCGGGAATGTCTCCTCGTTTGTTATAGGTTGGATGAGGAAGCCGCGTAAAAGGTAATTCATAAAAACTATCTAATTCTTTTTGTGTGGGTAAAGATGTCGGTGGATTAACAATAACATATTGATTTTTTGTTTTTTGTATAATCTTTTTTGATTTTAATTTGTTTGATTCTATTTCTATTATTTTAAAATTTTCGGCAAATTTCTGTTTAGATTTTACACATTGTTCGTGTTCATGTAATAAAATTCCATTGGAATCTATTTTATCCGATAAATAAGCAATTTGAGGTATATGTTTAAAGTTGTCAATAGTTGGTGTATTATTTTTGGTAAATACGTTTAAAATATCCAAGATGGGTTTTTCGCCCATGCCGTATACTAATAAATCGGCTTTACTTTCTATTAAAATGGATGGTTTCAATGAATTTGACCAATAATCATAATGTGTTAAACGGCGTAAGGAAGCTTCTACACCTCCTAAAATAATGAAAGAATCGGGAAAAATATTTCTAACAATTTGACTATAAGTTACTACAGCATAATCGGGACGAAAATTTGATACGTTTCCTGCGGTATAAGCATCGTTGGAGCGTAAACGTTTGAAAGCTGTATAATGATTAACCATTGAGTCCATAGCTCCGGAAGTAATTCCAAAAAACAAGCGAGGTTTTCCTAATTTTTTAAAATCTCGCAAATCGTCTCGCCAATTAGGTTGAGGTAAAATGGCAACTCTAAATCCTTGATGTTCAATCAAACGACCTATTAAAGCATGACCAAAAGAAGGATGATCTACGTAAGAATCTCCGCTTATAATGATAACATCTACGCTGTCCCATCCCCTGATTTTCAATTCTTTTTTATTGATAGGAAGCCATGCTTTTAAATCAATCATGGGTTGGTTTGTAATAATTTTTTGAT
>JAAYRN010000109.1 GCA_012518765.1 Bacteroidales bacterium | reverse complement strand
GAATACTATTTGACGAAATAATTTTTGGACCTATTCGCAGTCGGCGTTTAGGTAATTCATTAGGAATAAATCTTTTACCTAAGGAAAATAAGGTTTGTACTTTTAATTGTGTGTATTGTGAATGCGGTTGGGGAAAGGCTAACAAATCGGATGCTAAGACCCTACTCCCCGCCTCTACCATTGTCCCTGTTTTAACCGAAGCATTTGAAAAATTGCATCAAAAAAATGAAAAAATAGACAGTATCACTTATGCAGGCAATGGTGAACCTACCATACATCCTGAATTTGAGTACATTACTGATGCTATTATTGCTTTGCGAAACCAATATTTTCCACATACAATCATCACGTGTCTGTCTAATTCAAGTCAATTGCATCGCCCGGATGTGTTGTCAGCATTAAAAAAAATAGACAATCCAGTTATGAAGTTAGATACTGGTATAGAAAACACATTTCGACTTATAAATAAGCCTTTTATAAAAACTACCTTGGATGAAATTTGTGATAATTTGCGTTTGTTTGAAGGAGATTTAACTATTCAAACTATGTTTTTAAAAGGATATTTAGAAAACGGAAACTACATAGATAATACAACCGATACAGAGGTAAATGCATGGATAGAAAAACTTTTATACATTCAACCTCATACAGTTATGATGTATCCCATCGATAGAGAAACCCCCGATAGTAATTTACAAAAAATACCCAAAGAGGTTCTTGATAAGATAGCAATAAAAGTAAAAGAAAAAGGATTTAAAACACTAACTTATTCATAAACATGGAGGTAATAATACCTATAGAAATAGTACAACTTGAAGACGAACACAACCTACACCCTATTGTCGATGCCAAACTTAATGGAGAACCCATTCGATTGGTTGTAGATACGGGAGCTTCTCATACGTGCATAGATAGAAAAAATGTAAAATCGCTTATTAAAAAAAATCCAGAAGACGTTACAAACGATGTTGTCATGGGAATTGGTTCCAGATCGATGAAAAACACTATTTTAACCATTAAAGAAATAAGCATAGGCGACTTAATCATTAACGACTATCCCGTTGTTGCACTTAAAATTACACACATTAACAAAGCCCTAAAACTATTGGGATTGCACGCTATAAACGGACTCTTGGGTAGCGATATCTTGTTTAAATACAATGCAATTATTGATTATAAAAATCGTTGTCTAACCTTTAATATATAAATAACATGAAAAAAATAATTTTATTTATTCTAAGTCTCACTTTTATAGGAACTTCCTTTGCTCAATTAGAAGCCGAATGGTTTACCGAATATGGAGATAATAATACAGACTTAGCAAGAAACATAGCCATTGATAAGCATGGAAATACCTATGTTATAGGATATGTTACTCGAAATTTTGGAGATTTAACTAAGCCTAAGTTATTGTCTATGACTTTTTTATTGAAATTTGATGTCAAAGGAAATTTAAAATGGTCAAAAGAAATATACGGAGAAAACAGTAACGATGGGAATGCCATAGCCGTAGATAGTAACGGAAATGTATACATAGCAGGCGTATTTATCAATACCATTCGCTTGGATGGAGTTCATATGATAAAAGATTCAAAAGACCTTAACACTTACATCGTTAAATACGATAACGATGGTAAATATATATGGCATAAAATACTGCGTCCTCATCAATCGGAATCCAGCGACGATCACCATCACCACAACCACGAAAAAGGTGAAAAACATGTACACTTCCACCCCATCGCTAATCATATTACGGATATGAAAATTGACAAGGAAAATAATTTTTATATCACAGGATATTTTAGTAAAAGTATTGATTTTGACCCTTCTGAAAAAGAATATTTGATGACAGCTGATACTGCCTTAGATGCTTTTATAGCCAAATACAACGAGCAGGGTGATTTTATATGGGGAAAAACCTTAAAAGGAGATGGAGTCAACAAATCAAACTCACTAACTATTGACAGTGAAAACAATGTGTACTTTACAGGAGTTTTCAATAAAAAAGCTCATTTGGGTAAACTTAGCGTTCAAGATTACGGCGGAAATGGAATAGTGATAGGAAAACTAAATAAAGATGGTAAAGAATTGTGGTTAAAGCAAATAACTAATACTAAAAACAACAGTGGAAACTGCATTTATGCCGATAAAAACAACAGCCTGTTTCTTGTAGGAAGCATAGGCTCGCGTACGGAGTTTGTAGAATTGGATAAAGTATTGGAAGTTAACGAAAATGCAGCTAATTTATTCATAGCAAAATTAAACAACAAAGGCGAATATCAGTGGGTAAAAAGTGTCAAAACTAAAAACTACTCAACTGGAGAATGTATATTAACAGATTCTTACAATAATTTATACGTTTCTGGATATTTTGCCGGCAGCATTGAAAGTGCCGAAAAAGAAATGGTGTCTTCCTCTGGTAAAGAAGATGGTTTTATAATGATGTTGGACGAAGATGCACACATTATTTACACCTATCCACTTGGAGGTACTGACCACGACAGAGCCGCTAAAATGGTAATTCATAAAGATAACTCCTTAGTTATTATAGGAAACCACAACGGACCTTTTTATATAAATCCTACTATCTTCGCCGATTTTGTGGAATTTCGAGGTACAACCGATGCGTTTATTATTAAATTTAGCCACACCTTAGAAAAACCAAATATAAAAATACAAGAAGTTACTTCTCAAAGTATTGCTCTATCGTGGAACGTACAAGCCTATGCCATAGGATACGAAATTATTTTAATACAAGGCAAACAAAACATGCCTTATTATATTGGAAATAACAGTGTTACCCTAACTTCTTTATCACCCGCTACTTCTTATACCCTACGTGCAAGAGCTTATAACGACAGCAAACACAGTCAACAGTCGGAAGTAAAAATAACAACACCACCTGTTTCCAACGAAGCTAAAGGAATAAAAAACAATGAATTTACAGCAAGTTGGACAAAAAACAAGTTGAGAAATTTAAAACTATATGTATCTACACACAGCGATTTTAATGAAAATCTACCCGAATACAATGGAATTATTGTAGGGAAAAATACATTGAAAATACAAAATCTAAAAAGTAATACAACGTATTATTATCGCTTGCAAACGGATGATGGAAATTATTCTAACACCGTGAGTGTAACAACAAAATAACGTAAACTAATACCGTTACAATCGTGTCAGACAAAAAGAAAAAAGTTGCACAACTTATCATTTTTTTAGGCTTAGGTGTCTTTTTTATATGGTTTTCTATCAAAGACTTAGATGCCGCACAACGAACCTCCATTATTGAAAGTATTAAAAGTGTAGCCATAGGTTATCGCTGGGTATTTTTAGTACTTAGTGCTTTAATTGCTATTTTAAGCGTTTATATTCGTGCCTTGCGTTCTATTTTACTATTAGAACCTTTGGGGTATAAAGTCTCTAAGATTAACTCTTATCACTCTATAATGGTTTGCTACATAGCTAATATAGCTTTCCCAAGACTGGGAGAATTGCTAAGGTGTACTTTTATACAGCGTTACGAAAAAGTTCCTTTTCAGAAAACATTTGGAACAGTTATTACAGAGCGAGTGGTTGATATGCTGAGTTTTGGCTTGGTGTTTTTATTGGCTTTATTTTTCGAGAGTGATAAAATTTTAGCTATATTTGAAAATAAAACAGCCTCAACATCCAATAGCTTTTTATCGAACCCCATGTTTGTAGTCTTTTTAGGAGTATTATTCTTAGTCCTTACGTTCTTAATATTTAGAAAATATATATGCAAGTGGAAGATTTACCATAAAATCAAACAATTACTCGCGGGTTTTTGGAGTGGATTGATTTCGGTTATACATTTAAAAAAACCTTTTTTATTTATTTTTTATACCCTAATGATTTGGGTTTGTTATTATTTTATGTTTTATGTGGCTATTTTAGCATTTCCTGATATTTATTTCTTAGGCAATCAGTTATGGGCAGCTTCGCTATCTTGTGTAGCCATAGGAACCATTGGTTTTATTGTTTCTCAAGGTGGATTAGGAGCTTATCCCCTACTCATTGCCAATGTATTACTGCTTTACTCCATCAATAAAGAATTTGGATTAGCCATAGGCTGGGTGGTGTGGACTACCGAAACCATTCTGTATGTGGCGGGTGGAATAATTTCTCTTGCAATAGCTCCATTTACAAATCCTAAAAAGAATACTTATGAACAGCTTACAGAGAATTAAACGTAAAATAGTTACGGTAAATGAATTTAAAATACAGTTAGATAAGCGTAAAAAAATAGCGTTTACTAATGGTTGTTTCGACTTGATTCACAGGGGACACATAGAGTATTTAGCACAAGCCTCTGATTACGGAGATATATTTGTAATAGGCTTAAATACCGATGCTTCTATCCATCGATTGAAAGGAAAATCGCGTCCCATTACCGATGAAAAATCACGTTCTATGGTTTTAGCAGCCTTATCCTTTGTCGATTATGTCATTTTTTTTGACGAAGACACCCCCTACTCCCTCATACAACAAATACAGCCCGATGTATTAATCAAAGGTAGCGATTATACCATAGATACCATTGTAGGAGCAGATATTGTGAAAGCCAAAGGAGGTCAGATAATTACCATAGATTTAATAGCTGGCTATTCCACTTCGGCTATTGAGAAAAAAATAAAAGAAAGTTCCTAATGAACCATTCTGTTTTTAATCTTTTCGATACATCATCTTTAAATTATTCTACCAAAGAAGAAATTGTAAATCTGTTATTTACATCAGAAAATATACGTATTGAACGCATAGTATCTTACGGTCAAATCAGTGAAGATTGGTACAATCAAGAGGAAAATGAATGGGTGTTTTTACTACAAGGCAACGCCTCCATTCTTTTCGATGATGGCAATGAGACTCACCTTAAAGCGGGAGATTCATTGTATATTCCCGCTCATAGTAAGCATAAAGTTTCGTTTACATCTACAAAACCTTCATGTATTTGGTTAGCCGTATTTTTCAATTAAAGAACATTGAAAGCCGCTGTTAATCCAGCCATTACTATAGAAACCATACTCATTAATTTTATTAGAATATTGAGTGATGGACCGGCTGTATCTTTAAAAGGGTCTCCTACTGTATCACCTGTTATGGCAGCTTTATGACACTCTGAACCTTTACCGCCTACATGACCAGACTCAATGTATTTTTTAGCATTATCCCAAGCTCCTCCTGAGTTAGCCATAAATATAGCCAATATAAATCCAGTAGAAATACTTCCTAACAACAAACCCATTACACCAGCCACACCAAACAATATACCCACTACTACAGGTATAATAATGGCAAGCAAAGCAGGAAGTAACATTTCTTGTTGAGAACTTTTGGTTGAAATAGCCACACAACGAGCATAATCTGGAGTCCCATCTCCGGTTAAAATACCTTTAATTTCTCTAAACTGTCGCCTTACTTCTTCTACCATTTTTTGGGCAGCACGACCTACGGCTTTCATGGATAATCCGCAGAATAAAAAGGCAGTCATAGAGCCAATAAATGCACTGACTAATACTTTTGGATTCATTAAAGTAACATTAAAGTAATCCATTAACTGAGGTATCGTAGCTTCTTTAATATCAGTTCCTATGGTTGTAAAAAATAGATTAGCTTTTTCAGGCATACGTGCAATAGCTATTTTAATTTCTTCCATATAAGATGCCATCAGTGCAAGGGCTGTTAAAGCGGCTGATCCTATTGCAAAACCCTTACCGGTAGCAGCAGTTGTATTACCTAAAGAATCAAGAGCATCGGTACGTTCTCTAACTTCTTTTTCTAATCCACTCATTTCAGCATTTCCTCCAGCATTGTCGGCTATAGGTCCATAAGCATCTGTAGCTAAGGTTATACCTAAGGTGGAGAGCATGCCCACGGCTGCTATGGCTATACCGTAAAGTCCTTCACTTATATTTCCAAGGTTAAAATTAGCTGCAAAAATAAACGCTAATATAATGGATGTTGCTACAATAAGAACTGGGAAAGCAGTGGAAATCATACCTGTTCCCACACCTGAAATAATAACAGTAGCGTGTCCTGTTTTTGATGAGTCGGCTATGTCTTGTGTGGGTTTATAATCGGAGGAAGTATAATATTCCGTTGTTTTTCCAATACCAATTCCTCCTAATAAGCCTATTATCATAGCTCCCCATATACCAAAGTAGTTGGGGATTCCCAAGTATTTTAAAATCAAAAATGAAAATAGGGCTATAAAAATAGAGCTAATGTTAACTCCCCTACTTAAAGCGGAAAGTAATTGTTTTTGAGTAGCACCTTCTTTGGTTTTCACTAAAAATATTCCCCCTATGGATAAAATAATTCCTACAGCAGCGATAAGCATAGGAGCTATAACAGCGTTAAACTGAATAGTAGTTCCAAAAGCAGCAAAAGCAGTAGCTCCAAGTGCAGCAGTTGACAAGATAGCACCGCAATAGGATTCGTACAAATCGGCACCCATTCCTGCTACATCACCCACATTATCACCTACATTATCAGCTATAGTGGCAGGATTACGAGGGTCGTCTTCGGGTATATTGGCTTCAACTTTTCCTACTAAATCAGCACCTACATCGGCTGCTTTGGTGAAAATTCCTCCACCAACTCGAGCAAACAAAGCCTGTGTAGAAGCTCCCATTCCAAAAGTCAAGGTGGTAGTAGTTATTATGATTAACTTCATTTGGGGTTCTGAAGCTATCAAGGCATTGGTAGTGCTATCTAAAGCTCCAATAATGTATTGTAAGGCATAAAACCATACTGAAATATCAAGTAAACCCAAACCTACTACAACTAATCCCATGACAGCTCCGGAACGAAAAGCCAATTGCAAGCCTTTGTTGAGTGAATGACGTGCAGCATTGGCAGTACGTGCCGAGGCATAAGTCGCTGTTTTCATGCCTAAGAAACCTGCTAAACCTGAGAAAAAACCTCCTGTCAGAAAAGCAAAAGGCACCCAAGGATTTTGCACAGCAAACACGTATGCCATGATACTAAAAATAAGTGTAATTACTACAAATACAATGATAACAACCTTGTATTGTTGTTTTAGGTACGCCATGGCCCCCTCGCGAACATAGGAGGCTATTTTCTTCATGGTATCTGTACCTTCACTTTCTTTCATCATTTTATGAAAGAAATAATACGCAAATCCTAAAGCTAACAAGGAAGCAAAAGGAACTATCCAAAAAATGGGTTGATTTTCCATACTCTTTATTTATATTTTATTTTTTATTAATTTCATATTTTGGTCGGGATACTAAACTGTAAACCAACATTATAATGCTTAGGTATCTCCTTGAAATTTTGGCACATAATTTCCGTATAAATAATAAACAAATTATATCCCAAACGCAACCTTAATCCAAAATTACTAAACGATATGTCTTTAAAAGCATATTTTTCTGTAATAAGTAGCTTTTTATCAATTTTATACGCAGATGTATACGTATGTAAAAAATCAAGTCCATTAAAAATACCTATATCAACATAAAACCCCATACCCAAGCCCTCTGTGGGCAGTATGCGTATACGCTGATAAAGCTCAATGTTCATGTAATGAAAATTTGACTTACTTTTTATAGCTTTAGACATTGTGGGTGTAGAAGGAATTTTAAAAATAATGTTGTTGTATTCAACAGCAAAACCTAAACTATAAGATTTACAAATATTTCCCTTGTAACGTAAGCCCACATTCACATTTTGTATTCTACCTATCAATTGTTTCATAGATGGTAACCCATTGTAAAACACCATTCCCCACGAAACGTAAGGTTCTACATAATGCGTTGCATTGATTCCGTATATAGAGTTTTTTTTACGAGGAATGTATTCCGATGTATAAAAATTAGGTACATGGGCACTTGTTTGATAATTGTGGGTTGCCTTTTTGTCGGTTTCTAACACGTATGTTTCCACATAGTCTTTAAAATAAACCCTTAATATTTTATTTTCATCCAAGGCTGATTTGTGGATTTTTAATTCATTTTCAGACTCTTTGGTGAAATATAAATTTTCATATATACATAAAGTACTATCTTTTTGTTGAATATGGTAAAATATTCTATCGCCATCATTTACTTCAAATGGCTTGATTACAACATAGTTTCCTTCTTCTTTGATTTCAAAAGTTTTCAATAAAACATTTATTTTAGGAAATAGAAAATAAGCAGCTTGGGGCACTCCATATCCATACGCATAATCGTAATAAGGATATAAATCCGCCGATCTTTCTATGGCTTTTTTTAGTTCCATGGCGTTATAGTCTGGGTGTTTTTGCCACGCACAAGCCGCAAACCCTGCTACCAAAGGACAAGAAAAAGAAGTACCTGTAGCATGCGTAAAATTATAACAAATATCACCCTTACATGACTTAGCAACCATACAATCTGTAGCATACGCACAAACGTTGGGTTTGATACGACCATCGGCGGTAGGTCCATAAGAGCTAAACGATGTGTGTTTTTCGTCTTTTGGATTAATACCTCCAACGGCTAAAACACTGTCGGCATCGGCGGGTGTAATGATGGTTCTCCATGTATTTTTAGTTCCTTCGTTTCCCATTGAATTACAGACTAAAATACCTTTAGATGCAGCCATATTAGCAGCTTTCGACACCAAACTTTTTTTACCATCCATATCGGACACCTTATACCTTGCATCGCCATAACCCAATGAGCTACTTATGATATGAGCTCCATTTTTATCCGCCCACTCCATGGCTTGCATCCACCAAACTTCTTCCTTAGCTGGTTCTATATTTATTTCTGTACGAGCCAATAAAAATTCAGCTCCCGTAGCTAAACCTATTTTCGTATTTCCTGCAATGCCCGCAATGCAGCTTAAAGTCATAGTTCCGTGAGAGTTCCACCCATATACATTTTCTTTTTTTAAGGGAAAATTCCATGTTCTAATAATCTGATTATTATCTCTTAAATGCTTGAAAGCTATATGTTTGTTTACACTTGGAAACCCACCATCAAAAACAGCTATGCGTATGCCCTTTCCATCTATATTTGCTTCGTGGAAAAACTCACCGCCCATACGTTTCAATTGTTTGTCTACTTTTAAATTGCTATCAACCAAATCATCTAAGTAATGGTCGATATTTATATGATTCGTTTCATTTGATGTTAAAAAAGCCTGCGATTGTATGGGTGAAATTTCTTTGACAAATGAAAACTGGGATATTTTCTGTATATTTTCCGAAGTAGCTACTACCGCCATGGCATTAAACCAACGTGTTTCACCTATAACTTCTTCAGATAAAATTTCAACTTTTTGTTTGTAATATGTGTTTAATGGAAAATCTGTACTATCGTATAAATTCACACCGTGTTGTAAACGTCTTTCTATGGCTTTTGAATCGAAATAAGTATGAGGATTAAACTGACTACCAGCTTTATCTGTAAAAAAGACCCAATACACACCTTGAGAGTAAGACAATACGGATGTACAAAAAATAATAGCCAGTAATATTGTTTTTTTCATTTTATCCGTGTTTTCATTTTTCCATTATTAGGCAAACAAAAAGGGCTTTACTCGAAAGCCCCCTTTTATTTAATTATCTGCATTTTATTTCAACAGTTACTTCTTTTCCTAAGGTAACCATAGAAATACCTCGGCGTTTGGCTTGAGATAATTGTTTGCATTCTTTTCTATCTATATCTTCACTAACTGTGAGTGAATTTACTTTTTTACCGTCCTCATAACGGGTGCATATACAACTTTTACTACAAGAAGAAGCCACCACGGCAACTATGGCTAAAACAGATACTATTATTGATATTTTTCTCATAAAAAACTACTTTAAAAACGTGTAAATAATCAAATGCAAAAGTATAAAAAAAAACAATATAACTACAATCAAATCAAATATAATAATTCTTTTTTTATGTTGTATTTATTCCATATTTTTGTGTAATTTTGCATGAAAACGAAAGAGATGCATTTTATAACTGAAAACATTAAAAAATTAACAACACACATTCCTGAAAGTGTAAAAATTATAGCTATTTCTAAGCTAAAACCCATTGAAGATATTCAAATTGCTTATGATTCGGGACATCGTTATTTTGGTGAAAACAAAACCAACGAAATCAAAATGAAATGGGAAAAACTACCTAAGGATATTGAATGGCATTTTGTGGGTCATTTACAAACCAATAAAGTAAAATACATAGCCCCTTTTGTACACCTTATCCACAGCGTAGATTCATACAGATTGCTATCGGAAATAAACAAAAGAGCAATAAGGAACGACAGAGTAATCAACTGTTTGTTACAGCTTTATATAGCTGAAGAAGAAAGTAAACACGGCTTTTTATTAGAAGAAGTCAAGGAAATGTTAGAAAGTCAAGATTTTGCCAACTTGAAAAACATACGCATCTGCGGTGTTATGGGCATGGCTACTTTTACCGAAAATAAAGAATTGGTACGCAAGGAGTTTCAAACCTTACACACCTATTTTAAAGAAATAAAAGAGTCTTATTTTAAAGATTGTGAGCATTTTAAAGAATGTTCTATGGGCATGACCGACGACTACGAAATCGCCTTGGAAGAAGGTAGTACCATGGTGCGTATCGGAAGTGCTATTTTTGGAGAAAGAGATTATAAATAAACTTGAATGTATGATAAAAACATTACATAAGGCTGTTGTTGAAAGTGTTAAAGAACTGTATAATACTACTATAACAGCAGAAGAAATCAGTATACAAAAAACAAAAAAAGAATTTGAAGGAGATTTCACCTTAGTGGTGTTTCCTTTCACTAAATTATCTAAAAAAAAGCCTGAATTAACAGCCGAAGAATTAAGTAACAAGCTGAAAGAGAAGACTAATATCATAGCTTCTACCCAGATAATCAAAGGTTTTTTAAATCTTACATTTCACGATGAAGTATGGATTGATTTCTTAAAATCAGAGTCTAAAAACCACTCCTATGCAAGCACTGAAATAGATAAAAACCAACAACCTGTTTTAATCGAATTTTCATCTCCTAACACAAACAAACCCTTGCATTTAGGACATGTACGCAATAATTTATTGGGAGATTCTATTTCACGAATACTAAGTGCCAACGGAACGCATATATATCGTATAAACTTAGTGAATGACAGGGGAATACATATTTGTAAATCCATGTTGGCTTGGCAGAAAAAAGCACAAAACGAAACTCCCGAATCAAGCGGACTAAAAGGCGATAAATTAGTAGGAGAATATTACGTTGCCTTTGATAAACTCTACAAAAAAGAAATAGAAGAGCTTATAGCTAAGGGGATAACCAAAGAAGAAGCTGAAAAACAAGCCCCTATCCTACTCCAAGCCCAAAATATGCTTCGCAAATGGGAAAATGGCGATGAAGAGATTTATAATCTTTGGCAAAAAATGAACCAATGGGTATATCAAGGCTTTGATGAAACCTATAAAAAAATGGGAATTTCATTTGATAAAACTTATTATGAATCAGAGACTTATTTGTTAGGAAAAGAAGTAGTACTTGAAGGTTTAAGCAATAATATATTCTATCAAGCCGAAGACGGTTCTGTTAGGGTAAATCTTGAAAATGAAGGCTTAGACGAAAAGGTACTTTTGCGTTCCGATGGAACTTCGGTATACATGACGCAAGATTTAGGTACTGCCGTATTGCGTGCTGAAGAATACAATCCAGTGCAAATGATTTATGTAGTTGGTAATGAACAAAACTATCATTTTGAAGCACTTAAACTTATTTTAACTAAGAAATTAAACTACAAATTTGCCGAAAATATTTTTCATTTATCCTACGGAATGGTTGAACTACCCTCTGGAAAAATGAAATCCAGGGAAGGTACTGTGGTTGATGCCGATGATTTAATGACTGAAATTATAGAAATGGCAAAACAAAAAACCCAAGAATTAGGAAAAAATGATTTTACCGAAGAAGAATTGCAGCTATTGGCAGAAAAAATAGGATTGGGAGCCTTGAAATACTTTATTTTAAAAGTAGACCCTAAGAAAAACATGCTCTTCAATCCCGATGAATCCATTGATTTGAACGGAAATACAGGACCTTTTATTCAATACACCCATGCGCGTATTTGTTCCTTGATTCGCAAGGCTAAAACAATAGAAATTGTTGATTATAAAGGAGTAAATTTATTGCAATTGGAAAAAGAAATTTTACTCTCCCTATATTCCTATCCCGAAACTATCAAACAAGCAGCAAAAGAACTCAATCCTTCTGTTATCGCCAATTTTATATATGATTTAGTAAAAAATTACAATCGTTTTTACCAAGAAATACCTATTTTAAAAGAAACAGATACCACTTTACGCAGCTTACGTTTAGATTTATCGATATTTACAGCCTATGTAATACGACACGGTATGAGTTTGTTAGGAATTGATGTTCCTGAAAAGATGTAAGATATAACCACAAAAAAAGCCGTTTAAATAAAAACGACTTTTTTGTGGTGCTGACTGGAATTGAACCAGCGACCTGCGGATTTTCAGTCCGACGCTCTACCGACTGAGCTACAGCACCATTTTTTAGTGATGCAAAAGTATAAAAAAAAACAATGGAAATTCATGTTTTTTTGATATTTTTTTTACGCACTCTTATTTGAATCTATTTTTCTGATTATTAGTCTTTTATCAAATCATTAATACAAACCGAAGCACACCAACAGCCAAATATGGCAGGTAAAAACGATATAGTTCCCTGTGTGTTTTGATGATTTTCAATATTTTTATAGCTTGTTTCTATCTCTTTATTATTAGGTGGTTCAGTCGAAAAAACGGTTTTTATTCCTTTGAAAACCCCTTTTTTCCTCAAACGCTTTCTAACCGCCGCAGCCAAAGGACATTGATACGTTTTTGAAATATCAGCCACTTGTATATACGAGGGATGTAGTTTCCCACCTGCTCCCATAGCACTAATTATGGGTATGTTTCGTTTTATACTTTCGATAATAAGATGAACCTTAGGCGATAAGCTATCAATGGCATCTACAACATAATCGTATGTAGCCAAATCAAAAACTTCTTCTATTCTATTGTCTTTTAGAAATTCGGTAATAATTTGAATATTAGCTTCGGGATTGATATCTAAACATCTTTCCTTCAACACTTCTGTTTTATACCTTCCTTCTTGTGATAGCAAAGCGGGCAGTTGACGGTTTCTATTCGATGTTTCTATTCTATCACCGTCTACAAGTGTTAAATTGTATATACCTGCTCTGCAAAGCATTTCAACGGCGTAAGCTCCTACTCCACCCAATCCTACTACCAATACATGTGCTTTGTGTAATTGATTGATTTGATTTTTATCTAACAATAAAGCCGTTCTTGAAAGCCAGTCTGGAAGCATATTTTAAAAATTTATATTGCAACTCAAAGTCCACATAAAAGGAAGTTGATAGATTTTTTCGTTAGTTTTTCTATTGATATAGAATATATTATAATAATTATATACGTTGCTAACCCCTGCATTCAATTCTACAGTAGATTGTGGATTGATAATAAACCTACGTTTAATATTAACATCTAATCTGTGATAAGCTGGCAACTGTCCCCCATTTATATCTCCGTATATAATGCCAATGCTTTCGTTAGTTGAGTTGTGATTTTGATTAATGGCTGAATTGGGTTCATTTTTAGGATACAGTCCTTTGGTTTGTGTGAATGGAAATCCTGAACCGTAGTTCCAACGAGCATCTATTTGCCATAATTCCCGTTTACCAAAAGCATAAGAGGTTGTGATATTTACGT
>JAAYRN010000108.1 GCA_012518765.1 Bacteroidales bacterium | reverse complement strand
TCAACTTCAGTAACTACTTGAAGTTTAAAAGATAAACTATAATCTCGCTGGGTACGTTTTACATACGTTACTTTGTTATCTTTCATTATATTTATTTTTTGTGTAACGCTATGCTAGGACGAGACAAATTTTAATAAAAAAACAAAAGCAAAACATTCATATATGCAACATTTTTTTATTAAGCTTTTATAGCTCAATCATATTATAGTTGAAGGAAAAATATTTTATCACTAATAAATCTAATTGCCATGAAAACACAAAAACTAAACATTAGCGTTTTAATTCTCTCATTTCTCATATTTGCTTGTGGCGGAGGAAAATATAAAACCGAAGAACCAAACAACACCATAGAAGAAGCCACAAAAATTGAATTAAACAAAGTAGTGGAATTTAAGATTCAACCCGTGGGAGACATTGATTGGTTTCAGGTAGAAGTGCCAGCAAATGGGTATCTGAAAGTTAGCGTCCAAACGCAACCCGAAAACTTAAAATTAGAGTGTAGCTTCGCTACGTATGAAGAATGGGAACAAAGCAAGGAAAAGTTTATTGTAAAAAACTTAAAAATGCCTGCCATTGCAAAAGTGCAAGAAGGAAACTGCTATATTCGAATCAATGACGATCGTTGGAACAAAGGCGAATCGGATGAAATAATTCAAATGAAAATGGAGTTTATCGAAGAATTTGATAAAAATGAATTAAACGACCAAATAGAAAATGCAACAGAATTAACATTAAATACTGACTTTAAAATGGCGATTTTTCCATTGTATGATGTCGATTGGTTCAAAATTGACGTGGAAAAACCTGGATACGTAAAATTATCTGTTAAAAATGTGGATAGTCGAATTAAACCCGAAGTAACATTTTATAAGTATGACCAATGGGCAGAAAAAAAAGAAATTAAAATTAGTGAACTTCTTAAAAAGTTTCCCGCTGCAGTGCAAATTGACGAACCGGGAACTTATTATTTCGAAGTTAAAGACGACCGCTGGAACAAAGCATACTCACAAGAGTTATTCGATGTAAAAATTGATTTTATAGAACAACATGATTTACAGGAACCCAACAACGACTTCAAAACTGCCTTTGAGGTGAAGAGCGACGACCTGATACATATGGCTATATTCCCATTAGGCGATGTGGATTATTTCAAAATGACTCCGACCAAAAACGGTAAAATTTCTTTAAAAACCAAAGATGTACCTGATAATATCAAACTCCAAGCAAAATTATTTGTCAATGACCCACAAAACCCAGATGATTACATTGAAAAAACCAGTTATTTAGATATTCCTTGCGAATTTGAAGTAGAAGCAAATACAGAATATTTTTTCCTTATTCAAGACGACCGCTGGAATAAAGTAGCCTCCGAAAACCTTTTTGAGTTAAAAATTGAATTGTATTAAAAACTGTATAAAAAAAAGATTAAAAAAAACAAAAAACACCTTAAGTGTAGCCGTAGGTTATAATAATGTGCTGTAGAGATAGAAACTGACAAAGCTATATTGATAGTAAGTTATAAAAACGGCGAGCCAGAAGCCAAAATAAATCCCAAAGGCATGGGTAAAGGAAAATGAAACAGTATTTATTTTATACAATGGCAGTTACAATAATGGTATCTGCAACATTTTTTTCTTGTAAAAATGATGATGTAGATGCGCTAACATTGGATAAAACATCTGCCATACTCGCTGTCAAAAGTACGTTAACGTTGAATGTAAAAATAGATCCCGCCAATGCCAGAAATAAACAAATAATTTGGACAAGCGATAATCCTTCTGTGGCTACAGTAACAAATGGTGAGGTATCTGCTATCTCCGATGGGATAGCAGTTATTACTGCTACTACAAAAAATGGCATTTGTCAAGATACTTGTACCATATTGGCAACTTCAAAAACAATTTATATGGTTGGGGCAGTGAATGGAGAGGTTATATTATGGAAAAACGGTGTACTGCAAAAGATGGAAGAGAAATATAACACTTCGTATGTCAATCGTGGTACTTCTATTTTTGTATCTGATAATGATGATGTTTATGTAACAGGGGATGTAAATGAGAGTGCCAAATTATGGAAAAATGGCATTCTCCAAAACTTGGAAGATGGAAAACGTGGTCGTGCATCTTCTGTTTTCGTATCTGGAAGTAATGTTTATGTGGCAGGAGAGATATCCGTCAAAGGAACAACAATTGCAACATTATGGAAAAACGGCTTAAGGCAAAATTTAGAAAAAACGGATTCTTATAGTTATGCATCTTCTGTTTTCGTATCTGAAAATGATGTTTATGTGGTAGGGGGAACCCACGGCTTTGCTAGATTATGGAAAAACGGTGTAATACAATATTCGGGGGATACAAATCATAAATATATTTCTGTTAGTGTATCAGGGAATGATATTTATGTAGTTGGATATGTAAGCACATTCTCAGACCCAAAAAACTGGATTGCAACATTGTGGAAAAACGATGTAGCACAATATTTAACAGATGAAAACTCTTACAGCATTGCTTATTCTGCTTTCGTATCTGAAAATGATGTTTATGTGATAGGAAGAGCTAATGGTATTATCACATTATGGAAAAATGGCATAAAACAAAAATTGGAAAATGCGGATGTTTCTCATAGTCCTTCTGTTTTTGTGTCCGATAACAATGTTTACGTTGGTGGTTTTAGAAAACTATGGGTAAATGGCAGAGTTTTTAATCTCGATGAGGAATTTGGATATGTTTTTGTAAAATAAAATAAGATATTGTATTTCAAAGAATTTATTAAGAAATAATATATCACCTAAACCTAACACACAGTTTCACTCAAAGCCAGGTATACCCCCCTCACGGGGTCGCAGACACTGGCATCCTTCGACTACGCTCAGGAAGCCTTCCCTCCCCTAACCCCCACATTTAAGGAAGATTAGAGGAAAGAAAGTATAGGTATTATTTATTTACTTTTTAGAGCGGCTATAGAAAGTATCACTCCCAATGCTACACCAAGCAATGCGGCAAACAACACTTGGAAGTGTGTAGGCAATATAAAAGTAATGGTATGTGCAGGAACCCAAAACAAAGGAATTGTTTTTTTGAATACAAAATTCCATTGCACGTCCCAGTTTAACTGAGTGATTATCTTACGTATAGGAATAGGTTTCCACAAGCTATTTATCTTACCGTTGTGGTTTGCGATATGTGTATCGGTAATTTTATGAAGGGTCATAAACACGGGGGCAAAACTTGTATTCATCATTAAGCTAATAAAAAAAGCACCCAAAAGTTTCATCCCCGAAAAACCACCGCCCATGGCTTCTGCCATTCCGTGAAAAACGGCAAATTTATCCATAAAAGTAGGTACTCCGCTACGGAAAATTCCCATAGCAGCCGCAATCCACATACCTAAGAATCCCCAAACAACGGCTCGCGACATCATTCCAAAAGCGGGAGCGGTATATTTTCCTGTTTTGATACGCAAACCCAACACTTCGCCAAAAGTTGCCAAAATAGCAAATTTAAAAAATGCCATTGAAATAGGATTCACAGCATTCCAAGCATTGTAGATTTCGTATACTCTATCAAATATAAAAAAAGGAGCAAAAAAAGCCAATACTCCTATTAACATCCATATATCATTGCGTTTCATTGAATTATTCAAATTTTAAAATTATACTTTTAATCTATCTTTAAAGGGTAAAAAGGTCATAAAATCAGCATGATGCACTACATAGGCTTCTGTGCTTCGTTTAATTAAATTACCTTCGCCGGCATGAGCGGCTATGATGTGGCAAACTTCGGCAGGTACTCCGCATTGCTCCGCCAACGACACCCCAGAAAAAGGATGACGAAGGTAAGCACCGTAGGAACTTACTACCGATTTTCCATCTTTAAGTTCGTATTCCAACAATTTGCCCACATCGGCAAGAATAGCTCCTGCTACCACATAATCCATATTAACAGGAAGTTCATCCTTAAAAAACTCTTGCATTTTCAATGCCGACTCATAAGCTACGTGAACCACACAGCGTTTGTGAGCCATAAAACTTACTTTCAAATCGGGACCGCAAAGCAATGTAAAAGGTATGGTATTCAAATCTTCTACACTCAACACACTTTTTGACAAAGCTAATTCCCAAGTTTTTGCTGTTTTCTCACGTAAATCTTCATCCTTAATCCACATAAGTTCGGGCCAAAGTTCTAAAATTTCTTTTTTCATATATTTGTAATTTAAAAATTAAGATAAAACTATACTATAAACCTATACCAAAATATTCAAAACCATTCTTTTTCACTGCTTCTATATCGAAAATATTTCTTCCGTCAAAGATGAGAGTTTTTTTCATAACCTTATAAATAATAGACCATGAAGGCATGCGAAATTCCTTCCATTCGGTAAGCAACAAGAGAGCATCGGCTTCGTTTACAGCATCATATATATCGTTGGCATAGGTGATTTTATCGCCAAGTCTGCGTTTGGCTTCTTCCATGGCTACGGGGTCGTAGGCTTGAATCTTACAACCCGCTTCTAATAATTTGTCTATCAACACCAAAGAGGGAGCTTCACGCATATCGTCTGTTTCGGGTTTAAACGACAATCCCCACAAAGCAATGGTTTTGCCTTTTAAATCACCTTTGTAATAATTTTTCAATTTTTCAAACAAAACAGTTTTTTGTCTTTCGTTCACATTTTCAACGGCTTGCAATATAGTCATGCGTTGACCTTCCTTTTCGCCTATTTGAATCAAGGCTTTGATATCCTTTGGAAAACAAGAACCTCCGTAGCCTACACCTGCGTATAAAAATTTATTACCAATACGTGTATCGCTACCAATTCCTTGGCGTACCATATTGATATTGGCATTTACTTTTTCGCATAAATTAGCCACTTCGTTCATAAAACTTATACGTGTGGCTAACATAGCATTAGCTGCATATTTAGTCATTTCAGCCGAAGCTATATCCATAAAAATAACGCGGAAATTATTTATCAAAAAAGGGCGATAAAGTGCGGTCATTATTTCTTGTGCTTTTTTAGATTCCACACCCACCACTACCCTATCGGGACGCATAAAATCGTTGATAGCATCGCCTTCTTTCAAAAACTCTGGATTGGAAGCTACATCAAACTCTATGTTTAGCTTACGTTTGTCTAATTCTTCTTGTATGGTTTGGCGTACCAATGCCGCAGTGCCCACAGGTACCGTGCTTTTAGTAACTATCAATTTGTAGTCATTCATGTATTTTCCTATGGTGCGAGCTACTTCCAATACATATTGTAAATCAGCACTTCCATCTTCGTCAGGAGGGGTACCTACTGCCGAAAAAATGACTTGTACATCGTCTAAGCAATCTTTTAAAGAGGTAGAAAATTGCAAGCGTCCAGCTTGTGTGTTTTTTTCAACAATAACATCTAAACCGGGTTCGTAAATAGGAATAATTCCTTTTTTTAAATTTTCAATTTTTTGTTCATCTACATCTATACAAGTAACGGGAACACCCATTTCGGCAAAACAAGCTCCTGAAACCAAACCTACGTAACCCGTTCCAACAAATAATATCTTCATACTTATTCTATTTTTATATACTAATAAATCTGTTAAAAATTAAGCGATACAAAAATAAATAAAAAAGCAATGTGATTGATAAAACAAAATAAATTTATTGAAAAGGTAGTTGTTTTTTGCTTATATCATAAAAAAACAAAGGTATATAAAGACTTTGTTTTATAAAAAATAGTATTTTTGTAGCTCATTATATTATAAAGTAACAATATTATTTATCAATGTACAGAACAAATACTTGTGGAGAATTAAACAGTAATCACATAGGTCAAAAAGTTACTCTTTGTGGTTGGATACAGCGAATACGTAACTTAGGAGGCATGACTTTTATCGACTTACGCGACCGTTACGGCATTACCCAATTGGCTTTTAACATGGAAACAAACACCGAATTATGTGAAAAAGCACGCAATTTGGGACGCGAATATGTGGTACAAATCAAAGGAAAAGTAGCCGAACGATTTAATAAAAACAAAAATATACCTACGGGAGATATTGAAATTATCGTTGACAATATACACATACTCAATGCATCACAAATTCCTCCCTTTACCATAGAAGACAATACAGACGGAGGAGACGATTTACGCATGAAGTATCGTTATTTAGACCTGCGGAGAAATACGGTTCAACAAAATATTATTTTCCGACATCAGCTGGCTATTGAAATTCGTAACTACCTGAATAATATTGATTTTTTGGAGATAGAAACTCCTTTTTTGATTCGTTCCACACCCGAAGGAGCACGCGATTTTGTAGTCCCTTCGCGTATGAATCCCGGACAATTTTACGCCCTACCCCAGTCGCCTCAGCAATTTAAACAACTGCTGATGGTGGCAAGCATGGATAGGTATTTTCAAATTGTTCGCTGTTTCCGAGACGAAGATTTGCGAGCCGACCGTCAACCTGAATTTACACAAATTGACTGTGAAATGTCTTTTGTTACCCAAGAAGACGTGATGAACACCTTTGAAAATCTATTTAAACACCTGTTTATAAAGTTGAAAAACATCACTTTTGATACTTTTGAACGCATAAGCTACGAGCAAGCCATGCGTTTGTACGGCAGCGACAAGCCCGATATGCGTTTTGATATGACTTTCAAAGAACTCAATCAACTGTTGCAACATAAAGATTTTAAAGTATTTAACCAAGCTGAAAGCATCATAGGAATTTGTGCACAAGGTTGTGGCACCTACACCCGCAAGCAATTGAACGAACTTACCGATTTTGTAAAACGTCCACAAATAGGAGCTAATGGATTGGTTTACATACTTTGCCTACCCGATGGAAGCTACAAATCATCGGTAGATAAATTTTACACACAAAAAGATTTACAAGCCGTAGCTACTCATTGTCAGGCTAAAGCTAACGATTTAATCTTGATACTTGCAGGCGACAAAGAAAAAACACAAAAAGCCCTTGGTGAATTACGATTAGAGATGGGCAATCGTTTGAAATTGAGAGATAAAAATCATTTTAAACCTGTTTGGGTAGTCGATTTTCCCATGTTTGAATGGGACGAAGAAACCCAACGCTACTACGCCAAACACCACCCTTTTACATCGCCCAAAGCAGAAGATATGGAATTGTTAGCAAGCAAACCCGAACAAGTAAGAGCAAATGCTTATGATCTGGTAATCAATGGTGTAGAAATAGGAGGCGGTTCCATTCGTATACACCAACACCACATACAAAAACAAATTTTTTCCGTTTTAGGCTTTAGCGACGAAGAAGCCCAGCAGCAATTTGGATTTTTAATGAATGCCTTTGAATACGGAGCACCGCCACACGGGGGAATAGCCTTTGGCTTTGACCGTATGTGTGCTGTTTTTAATGGAGTAGAATCAATTCGAGATTTTATTGCCTTCCCTAAGAACAATGCGGGACGCGATGTAATGACTAACGCTCCTTTTGAAATCAGCAACGAACAACTGAATGAACTTTTTATTGATTTAAAACTACCTGGAGATAAGTAAGATATGAAAAATCGCTACGTCGATCGTAAATTATATTTTAACGAGCAATCGTTTACCACTTTAAAATATGTAATTCCTTACATCAGTGATGTATTTCCCATAGGAAAACACACAAAAGTATTGGAAATTGGATGCGGCGAAGGCGGAAACCTCAAACCTTTTCTCGACTTAGAATGCCAATGCATAGGTATAGATATCAATAAAAAACAAATCGAAAACGCTGTTATTTTCTACGAAGAACATCCCCAAAAAAACAACATAGAATTTATAGCTGACGACATTTATAATATTGATAGAGAAGACCTTGTTTTTGATATTATCATGATGCGTGATGTGATTGAACACATACCTAATCAAGAAAAGTTTATGAATTATGTGAAGAAATTTTTAAAACCCGAAGGCATTCTATTTTTTGGCTTCCCCCCTTGGCAAAATCCATTTGGAGGACATCAACAAGTTTGTAAAAGCAAACTCTCAAAAATGCCTTATATACATCTTTTACCTACGGCTTGGTATAAAAAACTATTAATTCGTTTTGGAGAAGAACCTTCTGAGTTACTTGAAATCAAAAAGTTAGGAATCTCCATCGAACGTTTTTTTTCCATAGTAAAAAAAGAAAAATACAGGGTATTAAAATATAGTCATTATTTTATCAATCCCAACTACGAAATAAAATTCGGACTCAAACCACGTAAGGTAATTATACCGTTTCGCAACATACCTTATTTGAGAAATTTTTACACAACAGCAGTATATTGCATTATAAAACAATAATATGCTAAACAATTATTAACCATAAAATCAATTGTCATGAAAAAAATATTAGGAATGGGAAACGCTTTAATGGACGTTCTCATTGAATTAGAAAACGACGAACTACTACATACTTTTAATCTACCCAAAGGAAGTATGCAGCTAATCGATCACCAAAAAGCACAACAAATAGACAAGGCTACTTCTCACTTAAACAAAACTTTAACCACTGGAGGTTCGGCTTCAAATACCATTCACGGTATAGCCCATTTGGGTAAACAATGTGGATTTATAGGAAAAGTAGGCAAAGATGAAAAAGGGAAACAATTCATCAACGACATGAGACTCAACAGCATAACTCCTTTACTTATCGAAAATGACTCCATGACAGGTTTTGCTACTGCATTTGTAAGCAAGGACGGCGAACGTACTTTTGCTACTTTTTTGGGTGCTGCCGCCGAAATGACACCCGATGACCTTTCTCCTGAATTATTTGACGGATACGCTATTTTTCATATTGAAGGTTATTTGGTTCAAAATCACGAACTAATAAAAAAAGCCGTAATCTTAGCCAAGCAAAAAGGACTTAAAGTTTCCTTAGACCTTGCCAGTTACAATGTAGTGGAAGCTAATTATGACTTTTTACACGATTTAGTCAAAAATTACGTGAATATTGTTTTTGCTAACGAAGAAGAGGCTAAGGCATTTACACAGGCTGAACCCGAAGAGGCTTTGGAAAAAATCGCTACTATTTGCGAAGTAGCCGTAGTTAAAATAGGTTCTCAAGGCTCATGGGTAAAAAGAGGAAATGAAAAACACAGAATCCACAGCTACCCTTCCCAACGCAAAGATACCACAGGAGCTGGCGATATGTATGCTTCAGGCTTTTTATACGGATTGGCAAATAATTATCCCTTAGAAATTTGCGGAAAAATAGGTTCTTACCTATCCTCCCACATCGTGGCTTATATAGGGCCTAAATTTCCTAACTTAATATGGAGGAATTTATTGATAGAAGTTGGAAAAATAGAATCTGAAATCAATTAAAAACAGCATGAAATATATTATAATTATTTTTAATTTACTAATAACTATGAGCTTATCAAACGCACAAATAAAGGTTTATAAGGGGAAAAGTAAATATTCGACAGATATTATATGTAATCTAAACAAAGGGAAAGTATACAAGAAAAACTCCACCTACTACACTGCAGATGTTATTTGTAATATACGCGGAAACAAAATCTACAAAGGCACAAGCTCTTATTCAAGCGATGTGATTTACACTATCAAAGATGGATGTGTATACAAAGGCAATTCCTCTTACCGACAAGATATAATAATGACTATCAAAGATGGAAAAATCTACAAAGGTGTATCAACTTATAGCAGCGATGTAATAGCAACTATCAAAGACTTAAAGGTATACAAGGAGAACTCGACCTATAACAACGACATAATGTTTACAATAGATGACTACGTAAGTTTGGAAGAGTTTGTAGCTATTTGGCATGTAATAACCTATGTTTTTTAAATAAAAAATGACAAAAAAAGAAAATTTAGCAAATTCAGTATTAACAACCAACGAGTATAAACGAAAATTTAAAATATGGGAACTGTACCGCTCCTTTGTTTTTACTCCAAGGGCAGTATCAAAAATTATAGACAATAATAAAAAGACCCACTTAGTTGACCAAAATTTTATAAAACGTTTACAATTAGCTGTTACCGAAGTAAACGGTTGTGCTGCTTGTTCGTATCAGCATACACAAATGGCATTAGAACAAGGCATGAGCAATGAAGAAATAAATAGTTTTTTGAGCGGTGGAGGTGATTATGTTGTAACAGAAGAGGCAAAAGCCATTATGTTTGCACAACATTTTGCCGACTCAAGAGGAATTCCTCAACAAAGTGCCTACGATTCCATTATAGAAGAATACGGTGAGGAAAAAGCCGAAATTATTCTTGCGGCATGTCAAACCATGATTGCAGGAAATATGTATGGAATCCCTTTCAGTGCATTCCTTTCAAGACTAAAAGGGAAAAAATACAAGGGCAGTTCCTTATTTTATGAATTAAGTATGCTCATCATAGGTGTTTTATTTTTACCCCTTGCCATTATTCACGGATACCTCAGAGCCGTAGTAGGTTTACCAAATAAAAAGTTTAATAAAAAACAATAGTTTGCAACATTACTACACAAAAGAAAAAATAAATACTTTAAATACAAATACAACTTATATAAGTATACTTTGGATGTATTTATAAATAAGTTGTATGACATATACAAAACACAAAACCAATAAAAAGATGAAATTTATTTACATACTTATATTTTGTTTTTTCAGTCTAACACCGTGTGTGGCACAGACCTCAATAAACCTTAATCAAGGAGAAATTGAGCAAAAAAAATATTCTGAAATAATTAAATATGAAAAAATAAAAGGGAAATTATTAGTTGATGTTGTAATAAACAACAAAAAACATAAATTCTTATTTGACACAGGAGCACCTTTTGCTATATCTCAAAAATTATTTAGAGAGTTAGAGTTACCGGAAACAGGAAGTGTACTGGTTGAAGATAATTCAGGTATAGCAAAACAATTGAGTCTTTTTTCTCTTTCCAAACTACAATTAGGTAGCCTCATTTTCTTGAATACGCCAGGAATTGTATTGCAAGAATCTACTTCAACAATGTTAGATTGTTTTGGTATCGAAGGCATAATTGGTAGTAATATGCTTAGAAATTCGGTTATACAATTTAACGACACTTCAAATGAAATCATTATAACTAATAATGCCAAGAACCTAAATCTAAGAAAAATCGCTTGTCAGAAATTAGAACTCTCTGAAATACAAAGCTCTCCTTACTTTAAAATAGAAATTCTGAAAGCTGATAAAAAAATATTTGAAAAGATTTTGTTTGATTCTGGAGATGATGGTTTTTATGAAATGTCAACTAAAACATTGGCTTTTTAAAATG
>JAAYRN010000107.1 GCA_012518765.1 Bacteroidales bacterium | reverse complement strand
TTTTTCATGTACAAAAGTATACTTTTTTTTATAATAAATTTTCGCCAAACAAAAAAACAAAAACAATACTTTTTAATCACTTTATTTTGTTATTTTTGCAAAAAAGATATACAGTACATTGCTATGATTGATATAAAATTTACGGCTAAACAAATAGCTCAAATATTACAAGGACAAACAGAAGGAAATCCCAATGTGGTTTTATATAAGTTATCGAAAATAGACCAAGGCGAAGAAGGTGGCTTGGCTTTTTTAATCGACCATAAATACGAAGATTTTATTTACCAGACAAAAGTTAGTGCAATAATTGTAAAAGAAGATTTTACACCTAAATATAAAATAGCAACAACCTTAATCAAAGTCAAAAATCCTAAAGAGTCTTTTGTAAAGTTATTGCAATTTTACGAAAGTTTAAAGCCTCAAAAATTGGGAGTTGCAAAAACAGCTTATGTTCCCAAAGGCACCAAACTCGGTACCGGTGTTTATATTGGCGAAGGTAGCGTTATTTCCGAAAATGTACACATAGGCGATAACGTAAAAATTTATCCTAATAGCTATATAGGTGATAATGTTATCATTGGCGACAATAGCATTCTTTATGCAGGAGTAAAAATTTATGAGAACTGCATCATTGGAGCCGACTGTATTTTACATTCAGGTGCTGTGATTGGTGCTGATGGATTTGGATTTATGCCCAACCCAGATTATAGTTACGAAAAAATACCCCAATTAGGTAATGTCATCATAGAAGATGAGGTAGAAATAGGAGCTAATACCTGCGTTGATAGGGCAACCTTTAGCTCTACTATTATTCGTAAAGGCGTGAAAATAGACAACTTAACACAAATAGCTCACAATTGCGATATTGGCGAAAACACCGTAATGGCTGCTTGTTGTGGCATTGCAGGTTCTGTAAAAATTGGAAAAAATTGTGTGTTTGCTGGACAGGTAGGCGTTAAAGACCATGTTGTAATCGAAGATGGTGTTATGGTTGGTTCGCAAGCAGGTATACATAAAAACATCAAAAAAGGAGAAAAAGTAATAGGCAGTCCCGCCCTTCCCATGATGAAAGGACTAAAAGCCCTCGGTAGCTTAGAGTATCTCCCCGATTTAATATACAGGGTAAATGAGCTTGAAAAATCTCAAGGCAGGTAAACTTCCAATAGTTTACAAGGGCTGTTTTGTGGAGATAAAACAGCATTTTCGATAACAGCAGGCATTAACACACATTCTCCTTTGGAAATAACTTCTTCGTTTTTATCGCACTGTATGTGAACACTACCTTCTAAGCAAATATAAATTACAAAACTATCCATATCTGCATAAATTTTTTCAACCTTTTGGTCAAATAATAAAATATTTGTATGAAAATAAGGAGTGTGTAGTATTTTTTGAGTTTGATTATTTTCGGGCTTTACCGAAAAAACTTCGTTATTGGTATCAGCAAAATCTATAGCCTGATAGGCTTCCTCAATGTGCAGGGGTCTTAATTTTCCATCGGTATCTTTTCGGTTGTAGTCATACAATCGGTAGGTAACATCCGAGCTTTGTTGTATTTCGACCAACATAACGCCTTTTCCTATGGCATGTACTTTCCCGGCAGGAATATAAAACACATCGGATGGTTTTGGTTTTACGTAATGTAACACCTCTTCCAATGTTCCCGCATCAATGTGTTTTTTTAGTTTTTCTTGGCTCATGGGAGTATTAAATCCTATGTTTATACGGGCATTTTCATCGGTATCAAGTATATACCACATTTCTGTTTTCCCGTTATCTCCGTATAATTTGGCTGATAGTTTATCGTCTGGGTGTACTTGAACGGAGAGGTCGTCATTGGCATCGATAAATTTAATGAGTAAGGGAAATTTTTCGCCGTAGGTATCAAATATTTTTTCTCCTACCAAATCACCCATATAAACGGTAAGTATTTCATTAAGAGTATTTCCTTTTAAAAATCCATTTGTTATTTTATTGGAATCATTTTCAATTCCAGATATTTCCCACGATTCTCCACAATTTGCTAAAGGTGAAAAATCTTTTCCCAATAGGGTTTTTATTTTATTGCCTCCCCATATTTTATCTTTGTATATAGGTTTGAATTTTAAAGGATAAAGCATGTGTGTTGTGTTAAAATTAATTTATAAAAAAAACAGTCTCCTTGTTTGAAAGAGACTGTTTTACAAATGATTGTTATTATTTAATTTCCCAAGTGTCTCCAGTATTCAATAAATCGTCAACACATTGAATGGGTGAATTTTCTTTAGCATCCTTGATTTGTTTTTCCATTAACTCATCGTAGGTAGGTGTGTCTATGGAACGAATAACTCCAAAGGCTACAGGATATTCGGGTAGTCTCATATCTACCAACATATTATGTATTCCTGCATCTTTTTGTTTTGCATCGTGTATAAGAATATCTTCTTTTGTAATTCCATTTTCTCCTATGTTTACTACTTCCAATCCTTTCGATCCCAAACGTATTCCTTTGTTTTTATCTTTTCCGAATATCATGGGTTCTCCATGTCTCAAAATCAGCTGATTATCGGCGGCTTCTGACCTATTAGCAACTTCTTTGTGAGCTCCATCGTTAAAAATAATACAGTTTTGTAAAATTTCAACTACAGAAGCACCGTCATGTTTAGCTGCTTCTAACATAATCTCAGCCATTAGCTTGGGATTATTATCTAATACTCTGGCATAAAAGCTCCCTTGTGCTGCCAACACCAATTTTCCGACTTCAAAAGGATTTTCTATGGTTCCGTAGGGCGATGTTCTGGTTACCTGCCCCAACGGAGTTGTGGGAGAATACTGCCCTTTAGTTAATCCATATATTTGGTTATTAAACAGTAAGATATTTAAATCTACATTTC
>JAAYRN010000106.1 GCA_012518765.1 Bacteroidales bacterium | reverse complement strand
TCAACTTCAGTAACTACTTGAAGTTTAAAAGATAAACTATAATCTCGCTGGGTACGTTTTACATACGTTACTTTGTTATCTTTCATTATATTTATTTTTTGTGTAACGCTATGCTAGGACGAGACACGATTATAATTAAAAAAAAGCATCCATAATTGGATGCTTTTTTAGTATGTATTTTTATGGCGATTTAAAATTTATAACAAATATAAACACCGCCTTGGTATGCATAAACAAAAGCCGACTGAGTGCGTTCGGGTGATCTAAGTACATTGTCTACGTAATTATCGTATTTAGAATAAGAGTACCCTCCACCAATGAAAGGTTCAATGCTCCAATGTTTTTTAATAGGGAATGCCCATCCTAAGGAAACACCAGCCATGTAATTCCAACCTTTATGGAGAACATCATTATGAGGCTCATGCCAAAAGTTAGGAATAATAGCTCTGGACATTTCATAACCACCAATTCCTGTATTTATTCCAACAAAGAATCCTCTAAATACTTCTTTAGGATAATACCTTGCTTCAATAAATCCTGTCATTAATTTTAAGGGTTTTTTAGAAAACATATATCCTTTAGACCAATGTGTACCCATAAAAGATATTTGTGTGGAAAAATGTTTAGATAATTTTATTTCAAAGGCTGGATTCAAGACTCCAGTTATCAACAAAGCGTTCATTTTTACTGCCATAGTAATATCTTCATCTATAGCCCTTCTTGGAGAAGTAGATGTGCTAGGTTTTTTAACAGGAATGGGTTCTGTCTCTTTAATGGAAGTTACCAAAATGGTATCTTTGGTTAAAAATAAATTATTTTCTTGATCCATACCCGCATTTTGGGAGGCAGTATAATATCTTTCGGCACTTTCATAATCTTTATTTTGATAGGATAAGATACCAAGATTATTTAGAACTATATCACTATTGGGATTTAATGAATTTGATTTTTTTAGTAATTTTTCGGCTTCATTATTTTGATTTTCAGCCGCTTTGATACAAGCTAAATCGTTGTATGCTCTAAAATCCTCTGGATATATTTCTATAGCTTTTTCAAATATTTGTTTTTTAGTAAGCATATCTTCTGTAAACGAAGCTGCGTACAATAGTTCGTCGTTAGTCAAAGAGTCGGGTGTGGTTACAGCATATTGAGCTATCAGTTCGTCTGATTTTAAATTATCAACACAAACTACTTTTATTTTAGCCCTACGTAATGAGGGGAGAATAACGTTATCAACTACGTCGTATATGGCAATCATATTGCGTATTTGTTGCTCTTTTTTACCTTGATCGCTTTGAGATTGAATTACATTTATAATTTGGCTTTTTTCTTTGATGTTCGAATTACTTAAGGCTGAAATAAATCCGTCCCAGTCTTCTCCATTGTCTTTTAATTGGTAGTTGATGTTTCTTTTTAAAGTAGAAATATTTACATCTTCGTTGTTAGCTTTTTCTTTTGTAAACTTAACCAATTCTTTTTCAAACCATTGTTTTCCTCTTTCTGCTCTATTGTTAGATAGTTGCATGTTTCTTTTCAACTCCCCTTCGGGCGATGCCCAGCCGTCTATTTCAACAGATTGAACAGAGTCATATAAAAAAATAAAAGGAAATAATTCTTCTAAACCCTCTATATTTTCAGGTTTTTTATTAAATGGAATGTTCCAATCAAGTTCGTCTCTATTAAATTCAAAATATATAGCTGCCGTTTTCTCAATAGGCTTGTTAGGTACATAATTGTGGTCGGTGTAATAATAGGTGGGTTTTTCATTTTTATTATCTTGTTTGTATGCAAACAAGGGACTTATATCTTCTCTTTTAGTGTCAATGTTTATTTCCCCAATTACTCTTTCCTCAAAAGCATACTCTTTCCCTTTTTTGGCAACGGTAGCATACACAGACAGTTTATTGTTGCTAAAGTCGGGATTGTAATAGATGGTTTGATTTGAAGAAAAAGTACCTGCACGCTTGTAATGCACAGTATGTCCGCTACCATCGGCTTTTTCTCCTTGAAAGTGCATGTCTGACAATACGTTAGTATCTCCTTCATTGTTTTTTAAAATAGGAACACTTGTCAATGTAGCTTTTTTGTTGAAATATTTCTCTGGAAATGTACTCTTTATTTGTATCTCAACCTTTCCTCCTTTGGATTCGGGGGTTATTGAGGCTACTTGATAACTTATTTTATCTTGTTGCTTTATCATTTTTTTTACTCCGCAGCCTGTAAAAAATACTACAGAAAAAGCAAAAAAGATTGATATTTTTAAATTTCTCATAATTTATGTTTGAATATTATATTTTATGAAGTTCTAATTGTATACGATAGTTGTTGTATAAAAGTTGTATATTTTCTACAAAAATAGAGTTTTTTTTATGAATGAATGATGTGGATATGTCTAATTTGCTAACAGTCAATTGTTAATAGTTTGAAGATTTAAAGAATAAAACATTACCTGCGTCTATGTCTTTTGTGTAAATTTCGATGAAAACGCTTATTATGTTTAGCTCCATAATATTTTTTTGTTATAGGAGAGTATCTTAGG
This sequence comes from Bacteroidales bacterium, assembly GCA_012518765.1. Lineage (GTDB taxonomy): Bacteria > Bacteroidota > Bacteroidia > Bacteroidales > WCHB1-69 > UBA5266. The sequence goes on along the minus strand of JAAYRN010000106.1, from coordinate 3,603 downwards.
TGGCTGGGGGTATTGTTATCAATTTTGTAAACAAGATTAATACCACCATTGTATGCGTAAACAAATTGATTGGTAGTTCGTGGTGTTGTATTTCTTTGTTTATCATTTGTATAGTTGTCAAATTTAGCGTATGTGTATCCAGTTGTAATAAAGGGTTCAATGGCTACATTTGCACCTACACCGAAAGTCCAACCCAATGAAACCCCACCCATTGCGTTCCAACCTTTGTGGTCAACACCGTTAAATTCTTCACTCCAATAATTGGGTATTATTTGTCTTGACATGTTGTAAAGACCAAAACCAGCATTGATTCCAAAAAGAAACCCCTGTACACTTCGGCAGGGTATATGCGAGGCTCAACAAAACACATAAACAAGGATATAGGTTTTTTTGTGCCGATAAATCCTTGAGGTTGTGATACTCCAACCATTTGAATTTGAAAAGAAGCATTATGACCCAATTTTATTTCAAATGAAGGACTTAACACTCCTAAAAGAATTAAAGTATTTAGTTTAATAGCATACTTACTATAGCCATGAGCCTGAGGAGAATGTAGCGAAACTCCAGCCAGAGAGCTTACCGGTAAATTAACTTGATAATAGTTGCTTGTAGTTTCGTTTTTTTGAATGGTAACTTTTGATTCTGTATTTTCACTGTGTGAGTTTGTAATAAAAAAGATAAAAAGTAATAATACTCCTAATTTCTTGTAATTCATTATAATATGTTTTTTTGTTGCACTGTAATATAATTGATATAGATATGTTATTCTAACACAAAAGTACAATAAATTTTGCTTAGAAAAGTAAAAAAAACAATAAAAATCAAAATAAATTAATTTGAACATCTAATAGCCTGAAAACAAGATAATCATAAATTATTACTATTATATGATATAAGGGGTGTTGTTATTTATAATGTTCCATAAATAGCAACATTGTGGTATAAAATGCAACTATTATAAACTACATTCAATAGATAACCTATAAGAACGAAATGTTTTTATTGTAAATGTGTTTTTGTTAAAAAGAATAGTATATATTTGCATCCAGATTGTAATAAGCAGTTGTAAGAAACGTATAAGCATTGTGGGTGTGAGGATTAGTAGATAAATACAACATTATAAAATATAAAACCACATAAATTAAAATAAAATAAAAATGAAAAAGAGATTTATAATATTACTTGCCATAGTTGTTTTATCTTCTATGTACGGATTTACAAACAATCGCAGTGAAAATGAATCAACAAAGGCGAAGTTTAGCTACGAGAATAAAAAAAATAAAAAACTTCATCACAAATACATACAGCCTCTCAATCGGGCTTCTGAAAAAATTATCTCTGGAACGGTTTCATTTAAAATGTCTCTTTTTGTAGATGGAGAAGAAAATCCCCGTGTTTATGATTGTACTTTATCTTTTTCGCGTTGGCCTTCCATAGGCTCTGTCTTACCCTCCATGGTGTTGAATGTTGGCGATTCGCTACTTTATATGGCTGATAAAGACTCACTGCACACATTTAATTTGACTACACAAACCCATACGGTAGATGATTTTAAAACTGCCGTAAGGTTTTTTTACGAAAACCCATTTTTTGCTTTTTATGCTTGGTGGTTTGAATGCAACAAAGGGGAAAATATATCTGTAAATAAGGAAAAAGAAACAATTTTAGTTAATTTTGATTTTGTAACATCTAATGATACAGATGATAGGAAGTTTTATAAAACACCGGGTGGGCATTATCAGTTGGTTTATACACACAAACACAACTTACTACAAAAATATAGTTACGAGCCTATAGGTATGTGGAAAAATGCCTTCGGTTACAAAAAAATGGAATGTGAGCTAATCAGTTATGAACGAGGAGTTCATATATCGCCTTTATTGACAAAATGGGGATATTTGTTTTAATGCTTAATTACAAATACCGCTCTATTAAATTAGCTTAACATTCTGATAACTTGAAAGCAAGACAGAAGCATAAATGCGATTAATATATAGCGAATAACTTTACTTCCAAACAAAGTCGCCAATCGCGAGGCTACGTATGCACCTATAATATTTCCTATGGCATGAACCAAACCATAATCGTAACGTATGTTTCCATATAAGATAAAAGGAATCAATGAAATAGGAGCATAGATTAATACTACAAGATTTTTAATCGCATTGGCATGTAGTAAATCGTATCCCCTTGCCAATACTATAAGTGCTATGATAAAATAACCAATTCCTACATGAATAAAACCTCCGTAAATACCTATAACAAAGAGAATAATCCATTGAGATATTGAAAAAGGGCTGTTTTTTTTGATGGGATTTTCGTTTAGCCAAAGTTTAGGTTTGAACACAATCATTATTATCATAAACACAATTACCATAATAAACAGGTAATTAAAAACAATATCGCTGATATTGAGGGCTATGTTGCTTCCTAAAATAGAACCCAAGGCGACAGGAAGTGCATATTTGAGCGAGGTTTTTATGTTTAATATTTTTGATTTAGAGTAGTTTACTACGGCAACCAAATTTTGAAGGACTATGGGTATGCGGTTGGTTCCGTTGGCTATCATGGGTGGTAGCCCTAAGCTCATAAATATAGTCATAGAAATAATAGTTCCGCCTCCTGCCAAGGTATTTATAAACCCTACTAATAAACCCGAAACTACTAATATAGTAATCGTTGCAATGTCCATGCTTGTTACTGAATAATTTTGAGTTTAGCAAAACGCAACAACATGGTTTTTACTCCAAATTGTTCAAAAGCAATAATGGCTTTACTGTTAACTCCCTCATCTAAAACTTCTTGAATGCTACCTATGCCAAATTTATCGTGAAATATTTTTAAGCCTACTTTCAATTGATTAATGTCTGCAATTTCGGCACTTAGGTTTAAGTTTTCTTTTGAAACAGAGGGTGTAGCAGAAGTTTTTCTTTGCACCAAAGGTTTAGATAAAATCTTTTTAGGCAGTGCAATATGAGACGATTCTTTATAAAATGTTTTGGTTAAATTTTGCAAAGGCTCTTCAATCAGCTGGCTGTCTATTTCCATTAGAAAACGGCTGGGCGTGCAAAAATTAGTACTACCAAATAAAAAACGTGATTGTGCATAAGAGATAGTCAAACAGTGTTTTGCACGGGTAATAGCTACATAAAACAAACGTCTTTCTTCCTCTAATTCTGTTGTAGATTGCGTCATATACGAGGGAAATAGTTTTTCTTCCAATCCAACTATGTAAACATGTGGAAATTCCAATCCTTTGGCAGAATGTATAGTCATGAGTTTGACCTTGTTTTGGTCTTGTTTATCGTCTTCGTCTGCATCGGTGAGTAGGGCTATTTCGTTTAAAAATCTATCCAAAGAGGGGAAATAATCAGACAAATCTTCGCCGGTTTCCATGTCTATGCTTTCCTCGGGAACCCTTTCGGTAAAATCTTTCATGGCATTAAAGAGTTCACCCAAGTTTTCAAAACGTTCAATTTCTTCAGTTTTCGATTGTAAATCACGTGTAATACCACTTGTATCAGCAATATATTTTCCTAATTCAAAAGCGTTTTTCTGAAATAATAATGAATTGTAACTTTTGATTTTATCTACAAAAACTTC
>JAAYRN010000105.1 GCA_012518765.1 Bacteroidales bacterium | reverse complement strand
TTTACCGTCAGGCTGTAGATGCCTATTTTAGCGGAGCTTATAACGAAAAAAATGTAAAAAAATGGACAGAAGATTTACGTACAGTATATAATCGCGACTTTTGGGATGGATACTATTTGGGACGCAAGATGGGTGAATGGACAAATAGATACGGTTCGCAAGCTACTAAAACAAAAATATACATAGGTAAAGTTACCAACTACTTCCATAAGCTCAAGGTTGCCGAAATTTTAATGGAAAGTCATGAATTAAACACACAAGATGAAATATTAATTATAGGTCCTACTACAGGTGTATACGAGGATAATATACAAGAAATAAGGGTGAATTTACAACAAGTACATACAGCTCAAAAAGGAAATATATGCTCCATACCTACCCACTCTATTGTACGCAGAAACGACAAAGTATATTTACTTATACCCACCTGCGATTCAGATGTATATGTAAATCAATAAAAGCTTTACTTTCAATAAAATTTTATTTTATTAAAACATCATTTTGTTGTTTAAGACTTGCTGAACGTATACTGACATTCAACTCAAAACCTATGAGCAATATCATAGAAATCAATTGAATCCAAAGCAATAGTATAATTAAAGTTCCTATGGAACCGTAAATGACATTGTATCTGGAAAAATTATTGATATAAAAATTAAATCCCGCCGAAGACAAGACAATAAGCAAGGTTGCCAACGATGAACCCGCCGAAAAGAAATGATAAGCTCGTTTACGCACCGGAGCAAAGTAGTAAATGACTGATATACAAACAAAAACAAGAAAAACAATCAACAGCCATTTGATAAACTTAATAAAAAACAAAGTCCACCCTACTTTTATTATTTTATAATCTAATAATACATTAACGAATTGAGTTATTGCAATATTAATAGCTATAGTAATAATAAACAGTAAAACAAGAACAAATAACATAAATAAAGCAAGTAACTTTTTCTTTATAAAACTTCTTGTTTCCACATCGTGATAGGTGGCATTAAGTTCATTTATCATGGCTCTGGTTCCTCGTGTGGCAAAATAAAAAGCAAATAAAATACTGAATGACAACAATGTACTATTTTTCTGTAAAATACCATCTATAATATTTTTCACATAAGCAAAAGACTGTTCAGGAAGAAAATTTTCTATCATTTCGTAGGTAGTAGCTACAAAATTATCCAAAGGCAGATAGGCAATTACTGTAAAAAAAAACAATATCAAAGGAAAAATCGCCATGATAAAATTATAAGAAAGCGAAGAAGCTCGTCTTGCCAATTCTCCTTTAAGCAATCCTTTAGCAAAAAAAATCAAGACATCAAAAATGGGAACTCCATCAAAGCCGGGAATTACAATTCGTTTCAACAGCAACTGGGTTTTACATACTAACGGATGCTTTAGTATTTTATCTAAAACTGATTGAAAGTTAAAACTCATGCTGCTGCTATTTTTCGTTGTCTTATTATTTTATTTTTTACATCTAACGACAATACGTATTTTTTTAGTATAAACAGCCATTAAAAACAAAAAAAAACGCTATCTTTGCAATGCGTGTTTTTACTATATAAAGTGTCTCGTCCTAGCATAGCGTTACACAAAAAATAAATATAATGAAAGATAACAAAGTAACGTATGTAAAACGTACCCAGCGAGATTATAGTTTATCTTTTAAACTTCAAGTAGTTACTGAAGTTGA